>NZ_JBWKZU010000109.1:0-8945 GCF_059424825.1 Acidovorax sp. GW101-11A03
GTCGTGCTGCCCGCCGGGATGATGACGCAGCCCTGGCATTGGTCGGTGGCGGTGCCCGCAGCAACCCCTGGGCGCAGCTCTTGGCCAGCGCTTTGGGTGCACCGCTGCAGCGCCCGCAGGGCGCACACGCTGCAGCAGCCCTGGGGGCCGCGCGCCTGGCTGCCATGGCCTGCGGTGGTGACGAAGCCCATTGGTGCCAGCCCCTGCCCGCTGACGCCACCTTCATGCCACAGCCCGCACAACAAGCTCAGCTGGCCGAACGCTATGCCCGCTTTGTCGCTCTGTACCCCGCACTGCAATCGCAGTTCTGACGCACTGTCCGCTTACTCCCAAACGTCCATGACTTCTGCATCCACGACTTCCAACGGCAAAGCGCTCATCCACGCCGCCATCGCAGGCGAGGCCCTCATCGACCTCATCCGCCGCCCCGATGGCAGCTACCTGCCGTGCCTGGGCGGCGCGCTCTACAACCTGTGCCGTGCGCTGGCGAGGCAGGGCGTGGGCACCCAGTACCTCAACCCCTTGTCGCGCGACCGATTTGGCCGCGAGCTGGCGGCGCAGTTGGTGGACGATGGCGTGGTGTTGGCCCAGCCCGAGCCCGTGCAGCAAGTCACATCACTGGCCGTGGTCAACCTCGATGCAAATGGCCACCCCGACTACGCCTTCTACCGCGAAGGTGTGGCAGACCGCGCTGTGTCCGCCGCGGGTTTGGGCGAAAGCTGCGCGGCTTTGCCCGCGCTGCAGCTGGTCTGCACCGGCGCTTTGGCTCTCGACGCGCGCGACACGGCCATCTACTTGCCATGGCTGGCCGCCCAGCGCGCCGCAGGCCGCTGCGTGGTGGTCGATGCCAACCTGCGCCCCTCCGTCATGCCCGACCTGGCGGCCTACCGCACCACGGTGCACGCCGCGCTGGCCC
This sequence comes from Acidovorax sp. GW101-11A03, assembly GCF_059424825.1. NCBI lineage: Bacteria > Pseudomonadati > Pseudomonadota > Betaproteobacteria > Burkholderiales > Comamonadaceae > Acidovorax > Acidovorax sp. GW101-11A03. The sequence continues at coordinate 917 of NZ_JBWKZU010000109.1, forward strand.
ACGCCCACATCATCAAGGCCAGCGACGAAGACCTGGAGCATCTGGCTGTGCCTGGTGGGGATGCCCTGGCCCGCGCGCAGAACCTGTTCGCCGCCAACCCGCAGGCCCACCTGCTGGCGCTGACGCTGGGCGCGGAAGGCGCCTGGCTGCTGCACCGCAACGGCGCGCAGTGTTTTGCCAAAGAGGCCCAGCCGCTGCCTGTGGCGGACACCGTGGGCGCGGGCGACAGTTTTCTGGCGGGGCTGCTGGCGCATTTGCGGCGGCAATCGCAGGCTGCAGGGGTTGCGAGTTTTACGCAGTTTGTGGACGGGCTGACGGCGGACGCCTGCCAGCTGGCGCTGCGCCATGCGCTGGCCAGCGCCAGCCTGTGTGTGATGGAGCAGGGCTGCGTGCCACCGGGCTGGGAGGCAGCGCGCGCATGGAGCGAGCAGCATCCAGCAGCCCAAGACCCGTGCTGACATCCGGGTTTGGGGCACCGTCGTTGGAGGGGCAGGCCGTCTATCATTTCCTGTTGCAGATTTGCGGAGGATGCCGATGACGGAGTTTCTGGTTGCGATGCTGTGGTCAGCGGTTGAGGTGCTGATCGTCTTCACGGGCGCGCAGGTGATCCGGGTGCTCAGCTTCGGCCGCTGGCGCTCTGAGCGCTGGAGCACCAACGAAGCGCGTACCTTGAGCGCGGCGGGCGCACTGTCGTTTCTCCATGACGGGCAACGTGTGGTGACGACCAACGGCCTGATATTCGTGGGCTTGTTGTTCTATGGGTTGCTCGCCGTTTTGGCCGTCGCGCTTTCGAGGCTGGCTTCGGCGTGATTGCGGGTAGCGCAGTGCCCCAGGACACACAGATCATCCCCGTCGGCCCTGTCACGGCAGAAGCCGCCTGCACGCTCATCCGCCAGTCCATCACCCACTGCTGCTCCCTCGACCACGGCCATGACCCTGCCATCCTGACGGCCTGGCTGATCAACAAGACCCCCGAGAATCTGGCTGCGTGGATGTCCGCGCCAGACGCTGCCGCGTGGGGTGCATACCGGGGCGACACGATGGTGGGTTTTGCGCTGGTGGCGCGGGCCACGCTGGCGTTGTGCTATGTGGTGCCTGAAGCCATACACCAAGGGGTGGGGCGGGCCTTGCTGCGACAAGCCGAGGGCCATGCGCGCAAGGTGGGGCTCTCAGCCTTGGGTCTTGAGAGCACGCGCACCGCTGAGCACTTTTACCGCCGCAATGGCTACGTGCCGCATGGCGCGGTGCAAACGTGGGCCGGTCTGCAGGCACAGCCGATGCGCAAGGCGCTATGAACTGACTGGGGTTCCTGGCGTGCCCGCCCGTCGTGCCCGGCCTTGGGGGGGTAGAGATGCAAGCAAAATTGGCCGCTGGCGCCTGTTGGGTATGCGCTTGTAGCTCTCTTTTTTATAGCGTTATGGATAAGGTTTCCCAGCGCCCGCGACGTCGCTAGGTGCTTGTGGTCACCCGGTGGCCCTGGTTGTCGTTCATTTCCAGAATCCACCACTGCGCCCCTGTGTTCTTGTCGATGAAGCGCATGTGCGAGGCGATGTTCGTCAGCATTTGGCTGTCGAGGTGGAGCAGGCGCTGTACATAGTCCACCAGGTCGTTGGCCTCGTGGGTGAACTCGAAACCGTCGTGGTCAAACTCGAACACCTGTCCGGCGCACTCGCCATCGGTCGCCATCAGGATGTAGTTGCCCGAATGGGGCGTCTCGCCAATCACCAGGCAGTGTGGGATCCAGTCGGGCAGGATCTCTTCGCGTTCTTCGTCGCTCAGGTGTTCCGTCCAGCCTTCAAACGCCTCTTGCAGCGTGGGCCATTCAGCGGGCGGGGCGATGTAGCGGGCGGCGTCGCCAGAGTCGGCGTCGTGGTAGAGCAAAACGCCTCCCAGCGTGGCGTAGAACGCGCGCAGCTGGCCCACATCGGGCAGGGGTGCATCCAGCGCAGCGGGGGGCTGGATGTGGTGCTGGAAGTTCACCGTTTTGGTTTGCTGCGGCTTGTTGATGCGCTCGCAAGTGAAGGTGCCGGCGTGTTCGTTGATGGCGCGGTGCAGATCAGGCAGTGTCATGGGCGGACCTTGGATGGCGGTCAGAGTTCTTGGGCGTACACGATGAAGCCATGGTGCTTGGCCATCTTGTCGTACAGCTGGCGCCCGGCGGCATTGGTCTCGTGCGTTTGCCAGTACACGCGGGAAGACTTGGCGGCGCGCGCAGCGTCGTACACCGCTTCGATCAGCGCCCGCCCCACGCCCCGGCCGCGCGCGGCCTCACGGGTGAACAAATCGCTGAGGTAGCAAACGGGTTCGATGCGCGTCATGCTGCGGTGAAAGACGCAGTGCGTGAGGCCCAGCAGCTCGCCGCTGGCATCGTCTTGCGCCACCAGGCAGAACATGGGTTCTGCCGCGTCATGAAACCGCTGCCAGGTGGTTTGCGTGATGTGCTCGGGCAGCGCCGTGGCGCCAAAGCGACCGTAGAAGGCGTTGTAGCCGTCCCAGAGCGGGCGCCATGCGGCGTAGTCGGAGGGCTGAGCGGGGCGTATGGAGACAGCAGAACTCATGGCGGGCCGAGCGGTGTTGTGGAGCGAAGCGGTGATTGTGCAGGCAGAGCCGGAGGGCCGTTTTCCTTGCCGGGGCCTGCAGCTGCGCGGCGGCGGCCATGCCCTACGGTTTGTTGGGATTCGGTGGGCTACGATGCGCGTCTGATCCGCATTCGGGCCCTGTGCCCCACGCTTTGACCATGAGCTATGTTCTGCACCTCTGGCGCCATCCGATCCCTGTCTCCAGTGAGGACGCGCAGGTCACGTTGCGTGACTTGCGCCAGCAGTTGAGCTTCAACCCCGATCCTGCGGCAGGCGTGCTGATGCAAGCCCTTGCAGCCGGGCTGCCGCAGGATGGCGAGCCCGAGGACTATTGGACTGAACCCCCGGAGCCGGACCCGTTCGCGCTGGTGCAAAGCCTGAGTCCTGCCGTGGCCGAACTGGAGGTGGTGCTGCCGGTGATCGAGCGCGTGGCCCGCCAGCTGGGGTGGGTGATTTTTGATCCGCAGAGCGGCGAGGTGCACCCTCCTTCGGGGCAGGTGATGGGCCCCATGGGATCTGTTGCAGCCGTGGCGGATGTGCCTGTGCTCCCTGAGCTGGACACTTCGCCTTCGGCGCGCAGCCGCTGGGTGCAGCAATCGCTGGAGCCCCTGTTCACCCAACGGGGCTGGCGCAAGCTGCGGGGCGCATTCTGGTTCAAGAAAAAGCTGCCTGTGGGCGAGGCGCTGGTGTACTCGGACATGGTGCGGGACACCTTGCACCACGGCGTGTGGATACGCCTTGCATTGCCCTCCCACCTGCAGCCCGCTCTTAACAGCGATGGCGGGCCGGCCTTTAAGGTGTCCTTGCAGCACTTCGCGCAGACGCACAGGCTGCCCTTCACTTACCTGGAGCCACCGGCACTGTTCCAAAAACAGGCGGGAGGGGTGATCTACGAGTTGCCCATGGGCAGCGCAGACAGTGCTGCCACGCGCCGGGATGAGCTGGCGGCGCTGTACGACAGGGCCGTGCTGGACTGGCTGGACCAGTTGCACAGCCTGGAGGATCTGGACAGATGGGCCAACCGCGTGCCGGATGAGGAATGCCCCTTTGTGGGCCTGCGCCAACGCAGCGACTACCGCTTGCTGAACTACCACCCCGATCTGCTGGTGGCGGCTGCAGTCAACGCCCCTGACTTCGAGCAACGCGCCCTGGAGCGCTATGCAATGTACGAGGCCGACGCGTTTGGCCGGGGGCTGCTGCCCCAGATGCACGAGCTGCTGGCCGTGTGCGGCCTGCACATCTCGCGCTGATCCTATGTTTGCGCAGACCGTGCGGCGTTAGACCTTCAGTACCCGCCCCGGGTTCATGATCCCCTGCGGGTCCAGTGCCTGTTTGATGGCGCGCATCATGCCAAGCGCCACGGGCGACTGGTACTTGGCGAGCTTCTCGGCCTTGAGTTCGCCGATGCCATGCTCGGCCGAGAACGATCCGCCAAACTCGGCCACGGCCTCGTACACCAGGTGGTTCACATGGTCCTCGTGCTCGCGCAGGAAGGCCTTGGGGTCGCCTTCTGCCGGTGCCTGCACGTTGTAGTGCAGGTTGCCGTCGCCCAGGTGGCCGAAGTTGACCAGGCGCACGCCCGGGATCTCGCGCTGCAGCACCGCGTCGGTGTGCGCCACGAAGGCGGGGATGCGCGAAATCTGCACCGAGATGTCGTGCTTGATGTTCAGGCCCTCTTCGGCCTGAGCGAGCGGAATGCTCTCGCGGATATGCCACAGCTGGTGGGCTTGCGTGAGGTTTTCGGCCACCACGGCGTCGGTCACGCAGCCCATTTCAAACGCGGTTTCCAGCAGCGATTCGAAGCGCGCGCGGGCGTGTTCCTCGGATTCGCTGTCGGAGTTCTCCAGCAACACACACCAGGGCGCATTCTCGTCGCCCAGAAACGGCACGCGCAGCTGCGGCATGTGTTTGCCCACCAGGCTCAATGCAAACTGGCCCATCACCTCAAAGCCCGTGAGCCCCGCGCCCAGCTGCTTGTGCGCCAGGCCCAGCAGGGCCACGGCATGCTCCATTGACGGCACGGCGGCCCAGGCCGTGAGATTGGCGGCGGGTTGGGGGTAGAGCTTCATGGTGGCAGCGGTGATGATGCCCAGCGTGCCTTCGCTACCGATGAACAGGTCGCGCAGGTCGTAGCCCGTGTTGTCCTTGCGCAGGCCCTTGAGGCCGTCCCACACCTCGCCCTGCGGCGTGACCACTTCAAGGCCGAGGCACAGGTCGCGCGCATTGCCGTAGCGCACCACCTGCGTGCCGCCCGCGTTGGTGCCCAGGTTGCCGCCGATGGTGCAGCTGCCTTCGGCCGCGAGGCTCAGGGGGAACAGCACGCCGGCGTTCTGCGCCACGTCCTGCAGGTTCTGCAGGATGCAGCCCGCTTCCACGGTCATGGTCAGGTTGTCGGTGTCCACACTGCGCACCGCGTTCATGCGCGTGAGGCTGAGCACGATCTGCGTGCCGCTGTCATCGGGCGTGGAGCCCACGGCGAGACCCGTGTTGCCGCCCTGGGGCACGATGGCGGTACCCACCGCCGCGCAGGCCTTGACCACGGCGGCCACTTCCTGCGTGTTGGCGGGGCGCACCACGGCCAGGGCCTTGCCGCGCACGCGGCGGCGCCAGTCCTGTTCCCAGGCGGTGAGGTCGCCTTCGGTGATCACATGGGTGGGGCCAACGATGGCGCGCAGGGTGTCAAGCAAAGTGGTCATGGGCAAAACGGGTGGGTCAGTGTCTGGATGGGGCAGGGCGCGGCGCTGGATTCTTCAAGGGCCGGGTGCCGCTGCGCTGGCCTCTGCGGCGGCTGCGGCTGCCTTGGCGTTGCGTTGGCGCACACGCACATGCAGCGTGCAGGCCGTGAACAGCACCAGGCACAGCGCCACTTCGGCCCAGGCCAGCCATTGCGACGGGGGCTTGTCGCTCCAGCCGCGCACCACGCCTTCGGTGAAGTACAGCCAGATCACCAGGCTGACCCAGCGGTAGGTGTACATGCGGTTCTTGAGGATGCCCGCCAGCGGAATGCACAGCGGCAGGGCCTTGATGGCCAGCCAGGTGCCACCGGGGCGCAAGGGGGCCAGCACCAACTCCCAGGCCAGGCATAGAACAATCAGGGCCAGCAGGCTGCCGGTGGCCAGCCAGCGGGTGGCGGCAACGCCGTGGTCAGAGGGTGTGAGGGGGGTGGCGGGGGATGCAGTCATTGGGGTGGCATCATATCGGCCATGCCTCTTTCCCTACAGACAGTCGCATCACGCACCGAAGCGTTGATCAATGAACTGTCGCACTTCCCGTGGAAGACCACGGCCCAGACGCTGCGCGAGCGCTTTCGTGAGGACCACCTGGGCCTTACGGCCAGCAGCCTGACCTTCACCACCATCCTGGCGCTGGTGCCGTTTTTTACCGTCGCGCTGGCGGTGTTCACCGCGTTCCCCATTTTCGGCAAGCTGCAGGATGCGCTGCAGGGCTGGCTGGTCAGCAGCCTGGTGCCCGACAGCATCTCGCGCCAGGTGATTGGCTACCTGAACCAGTTTGCCTCCAAGGCCAGCGGCCTGGGGGTGGCGGGCTTCAGCATCCTGCTGGCCACAGCGCTCGCACTGATCCTCACCATCGACCGCACGCTCAACGACATCTGGCGCGTGCCGCGCCTGCGCCCGCTGGGCCAGCGGGTGCTGATCTACTGGGCCGCCATCACGCTGGGGCCGCTGCTCATGGGCGCGAGCCTGGCGCTCACCTCGTATGTGATGTCGGCCTCGGGCGGGTTGGTCAAACGGTTGCCCGATGGCGTGCAACTGCTGTTCGACTCGATCCAGTTTGTGGTGCTGGCGGGGGGCATGGCGTCGCTGTACCACTATGTGCCCAACACGCCGGTCAAATGGCGCCATGCCTGGACGGGCGGGCTGTTCGTGGCCGTGTGCATCGAGCTGGCCAAGAAGATCCTGGCGCTGTACCTGGGCAAGGTGCCCACCTATTCGGTGGTGTACGGCGCGTTTGCCACGCTGCCCATCTTGCTGGTGTGGATCTATGTGGCCTGGGTCATCGTGCTGCTGGGGGCCGTGGTCACCGCCTACCTGCCCAGCCTGCTGGCGGGCGTGGCGCGGCGCGGCACGGTGGCGGGCTGGACGTTCCAGCTCGCGATCGAGGTGCTGCAGGAGCTGCACCGCGCGCGCAGCCAGCCCATGAAAGGCCTACGCCCCAGCCAGCTCGCTCAGCTGCTGCGCGTGGACGTGCTGCAGCTCGAACCCGTGCTCGAAGCCCTGACCGCCCTGGACTGGGCGGGCGAGGTGGCCGATGCGGCGGTGAGCGCTTCGGACGTGCCCGAGCCGCGTTATGTGCTGCTGGCCGACCCGGCCCTCACCCCGCTCGCGCCCCTGGTGCAGAAGCTGCTGCTGGAGCGCGCCCAGAGCCTGGCCCCGCTGTGGCAGCGCGCGGGCCTGGAGAGCCTGCACATGGCCGATGTGCTGGAGAGCGCCGCGCAGGCCGGATGAACTGCTGCTGCGCTTTGATTGCTATAAAATATATAGCTATCGGCGCATGGTGGAAGCGCGGTAGCGGCCATTTTTTCTTGAATTTTCAGATCAGAACGGCACCTTGCCCGTCCAGATGTCCTTGTACATCACCCAGTCGCCCATGAAGCTGTAGAGCGGGCGCTTGAAGCTGGCGGGCTTGTTCTTCTCGAAGCCGAAGTGCCCCACCCAGGCAAAGCCATAGCCGCAGAGCAGACCATACAGCAGGTACTGCGGCTTGCCCGTGGCCACCAGCATGGCCAGGCAGACGAGGGTGAGCGTAGAGCCCACGAAGTGCAGGCGCCTGCAGGTGCGGTTGCTGTGTTCGCCCAGGTAGAAGGGATAGAACTCCGCGAAGCTCTTGAAGCTGCGCGGGTCGGTGGTGGTGTGGGGGGCGCTGATGTCCATCGTTGTCTCCTGTGTTGTTGTTCAGGGGGGCTCCCCATGCCTGGCCCTTTGTGAGCAACGGGAAAAGGCGGCCCCTGGCGCTTTATACGCCCAAGCCCGCAGGGATGGGGTAGCGGATTTGACAGCGGCGCGGTTGCGGTGTTTTAATAAATCGACTGGTTGATCTATTAATAACTGCACAAGATTTTTCACATGCGTACCGTGGACCCCGAGCGCCATCAGGCGCGGCGCCAGCAGATCCTGGAGGCCGCGGTGGCCTGCTTCATGCGCAAGGGCTTTCATGCCACCCGCACCGCCGAGATCTGCGCCGAGGCGGGCATGAGCCCCGGCAACCTGTTCCATTACTTCCCGACCAAGGAGGCCATCATCGCGGCCATCGTGGAAGAGGACCAGCGCGAAACTGCCGAGCGTTTTGCCGCTGCGGCAGGTGCTCACAACCTCTATGGCGCGCTGATCGCCATCGTGGAAGAAAGCCTCGCCCTGCTGGCCGACCCGGTGTACACCCGCATCGGCCTGGAGGTGCTGGCCGAGGCCGTGCGCAACCCCGATGTGTTTGCC
>NZ_JBWKZU010000110.1:0-8251 GCF_059424825.1 Acidovorax sp. GW101-11A03
GCCCAGGGATACGCCCTGGGCCGCCCCGCCCCCATCGACGAATTGCTGCTGGAAACCGTGGCGCACTGAGCGCCTGCCATCGGCCACCGGCGTCCCGGGCGCTGATAACGGTATGCGTTCAAAAATACAAACCGTTCACGCTGAGCCTGTCGAAGCGCCGCGCGAGGCGCAGGCAGGCTCAGCCCGAACGGTTCTTGTTGACAGAAAATTTCAAGCCAAAACAGGCCCTTGCGCGCGACCATCATGCCCCGATAGCTATTAAATACATAGCAATCAACTCAACCCAGCGCTGTATCCAGCAGCATCATCACCACAAACCCCACCATCAGCCCGCCGGTGGCCCAGGCCTCGTGGCCCTTGCGGTGCGACTCGGGGATGATCTCGTGGCTGATCACAAACAGCATGGCCCCGGCCGCAAACCCCAGCCCCCAGGGCAACAGGCTGGCCGATGCGCTGACGACAGCCGCCCCCAGCACGGCGCCCAGGGGCTCGACCAGGCCCGATGCCATGCCCAGCCCCACCGCCAGCGCGCGCCGGTAGCCCGCCGCCAGCAGCGCCATGGCCACCACCAGGCCCTCGGGCACATCCTGGATGGCGATGCCGGTGGCCAGCGCGTTGGCCCGCAGCGGGTCGCCGCCCGCATGCGCCACGCCAATGGCCAGCCCCTCGGGCAGGTTGTGCAGCGCAATCGCAAACACAAACAGCCAAGTGCGCTGCAGCGTGCGCGACGCCGGGGCGCCCTCCACGCCCTTGATGAAATGCTCGTGCGGCAGCAGGCGCTCCATCCACAGCAGCACCAGCGCCCCCAGCAGGATGGCCCCGCCCACCGTGGCGCCCGCCCCCCAGGCGCCCGCCCCTGCCCCGCGCGCCGCATGGATGCCCGGGATGATCAGCGAGAACGCGCAGGCCGCCAGCATCACGCCCGCGCCAAAGCCAAACAGAGTGTCCTGCGCGCGCTCGGACAGGCGCTGCGACAACAGCACCGGCAGCGTGCCCAAAGCGGTGGCCAGCGCGGCCACCAGCCCGCCCCACCACGCCGCCTCGACCGTGGGCTGGCTGGCCATCCACTGCCACGCCTGGGCAGCGGCGGCCACCATGCCCAGCAACACAATGCCCAGGCCCAGCCACTGCCGCCAGCGCAAAGCCACGGCGCGCCCTGCGGGCGGGGTCACACCTTCAGCGGTGAGCGCAGGGGATTCCAAGGCGGTGTCGGGCGAAGTGGGCGGCATCTGCATGGCGGCGGCTCCGGTGTGGGCAACAGGTGGGTCTAGGAACAGGAATCGCTGTGCAAGGCGGTCACGCCCGCGCGAGTGCAAAGCGGCGGGCCACCTCGGCCCAGTCGATCACGTTGTAGAACGCAGCGATGTACTCAGGGCGGCGGTTCTGGTACTGCAGGTAATAGGCGTGCTCCCACACATCCAGCCCCAGGATGGGCGTGTTGCCCGACATCGCCCCCGCCATCAGCGGGCTGTCCTGGTTGCCGGTGCTCTCCACCACCAACTGGCCCGCCGCGCCCACACACAGCCAGGCCCAGCCACTGCCAAACCGCATGAGCGCCGCCTTGGTGAACGCATCCTTGAACGCGGCAAAACCGCCCAGGTCGGTATCGATGGCACGCGCCAGCTCGCCCTCTGGCTCCCCACCCCCCTGGGGCGACATCACGCTCCAGAACAGGCTGTGGTTGGCATGCCCGCCACCGTTGTTGCGCACGGCACCCTGCAGGTTTTCGGGCAGCAGCACCAGCCGCGCCACCAGCTCGTCAATGGGCAGATCGGCATGGGGCGTGCCCTCCAGCGCGGCGTTCAGGTTGTTGATGTAGGTCTGGTGGTGCTTGGAATGGTGAATCTCCATCGTGCGCGCGTCGATGTGCGGCTCCAGCGCGTCATAGGCATAGGGCAAGGCGGGCAGCGTGTAAGGCATGGTTTTTCAGTCGGGTTAAGAGGAGGAAGAAAGGACAACAGCCGGCGCGAGCGGCGCAGGCCGGTGCGGGGAGAAAGAGCAACAACGCCAGTCGGGCCACAGCGGCAAGGTGTGGCCGCGTCGCCGTCAGGACGACCGCCCAGCCAGCCCACCCCCGGCCAGCGCCTGGGCAATGGCGGGATGGGGGCCATGGCAACGCACATGGGCCAGCAAGGCAGCATGCGTTTCGCGCCCATGCCGCCACGCCGCCTGGCGCAGCGCGGCGCCACACCGGCCATCCGCCACCAGGCTCTGCAGCAGCCCATGGGCCCGGCCCAGCAAACGCGCCGCCGCATCGGGCTCGGCCGCCTGCACCTGCAAATCGGCCACATTCAGGTGCGACACCACCAGGGCCGCAATGCAATCGTCCTCACGCCCCGCCGGGGGCGTTTGCTGCACTAGGCGCAACGCCAGTGCCAGTGCCTGCTGCTCAAACGCCAGCGCCATGGCCATCTGGCCCATCTGCCCGGCGGCGCGGGCGCGCTGCATGGCGCGCTCCCACTGGGGCAAGGTGGCAGGAACTGGCGGCAGGCCTGTGGAGGCAGCGGCGCAGTCAGGGGTGTGGGGGTGGGTGGGGGTGCCCATCAGGTCCATCGCAAAACTCCTGGAGGAGCCTTTTGCGGTGGACGGGGTGTAGCGTACTCAGGCGATCAAATGATAACGATTTGCATTTGCAATGTCTACCAGGTATGGGAGGTGCGTGCCTGGGCTTTGTGGTTTGGCATACAAATTGGGAGACTGCACGGGATCCACAGTCTGCAACGAGCCCTTGGAGGGCCTGGCCCGGCCTGTTCGCAAGCTATAGTTTGCGTAACCAAACCCCGCAAAGTTTCACGGAATTTTTATATCTGGACGTTTGAGCAGTGCAAGGCGTGCAAACCCAGGCTGTAAGCCGCCTCCAGGAGAAATAAGTACCAGTAATATCCCGCAGTTTTTGTTGAAAAATTACGTTATGCATTTAACACAGCTCACAGGGTGATTAATTTTGGAAGACTCTAACCGCATAAAATTCGCGCTGCACTTGGAAAACTGGAACTACGACATCGGCGATAAAAAACACTTGCGTAAACACGCAATTAAAGTGACAACTACGGAATACACCGCTGACATGAAGGGAGCCATTTTCTGCCCGGAGTGTTGTGTTGGATTATTCCGATCGCCTGAAGACAAGGAGTACGACAGCGCCGGTCGAAAAGCTTTTTATGCGCACAGCCGAAAACACACTCCAGACTGCAGTCTTCGCGTAAAGAAGGCTGAGGGTAAAAAATTCGATAATGAAGAGCAGGCAAAACAAGCGATTGAGAATGAGGAGCTTGTTATCGTAAAAGGCTTCATGAAGGCAAAACCGCTGCCTCTGGATATTAATGGTCCAATAGAATATCAAGGCGACCCAATTGAAGATCAAGACGGTGGAGTCTCGGAAGTCCCCATTGGCCGGCACGACGGAGACGAATTCAAACTACCTAGTCGGATCACGACAATCAGAGGCCTCTGTCGAAATTTTGACAAAAATCTGCACCGCTATTTCTGCCTGCCACATCAAGGCAATGCAAGAATTCTGCAAGACCTACTGGTTAACGTTAATACCGTTACGGCAACGTGTGACGATCCAAAACTGTACTTTGGGAAAGTAACGAATTCTTGGAACTGTGGCAAAACGCCGAAAAACATCCGCCAAACAATGCTTGAGTACAGACGAAACAACGAGTGTGCTGATTTTTGTCTGAAGGCGATTGACGAAGACAGCCAAGAACATGGAATCGACAACGACTCAAAAGGAAAAATCGTACTGATGTATGGGAAAGTCACTGTCAGTGGTGTTGGTCTCTGCATCGAGCATCTTGGCTGGGGAGAGTTTGCTGTGCTTCCTCAGAAATATGCCCATTTGCTGTATGAGAATGCATAACCCATCAATCCAGCGGACGCCGTACCGGCGCCGCTGATTTCCAACGTTGACAACTCGCTTTCACCAACTGCACAACGTTCGACAGGAGCTACTGGCTGCTCTCTCAATCCCCCACCCCCTCCTGCATCCCCCCACCCGGCGCAGCCACCAGTTCCCACTCGGCCAGTTGCTCATTGGTCGCAATCAGCCGCCCCACCAGCAGTTTGATAAAGGCCTTGTCAAACCGCGACTGCAAATCTTCCGACGCCTCGCGCAGTGCGGGGTTGCGCACTTTGAGGACCAGCACCTCGGTTTCGGCCACGGCGGTGGCGGTGCGCATCTTGTTGTCGGGACGCAGGTAGGTCATCTCGCCCAACGTCACGCCGGGGCCCAGGGTGCTGAGGTTCCAGCCCTGGCGGCTGATGGCGATCTGGCCTTCGATGAGGATGCAGAACGAGTCGCCCGGCGTGTTCTCGCGCATGAGCACGGTGCCCTGCTCCAGGCGGCGCCAGCTGCCCAGGCGCATCAGTTCCCACAGGGCCACGTCGTGAAAATCGGCAAAAAACGGCAGTGCACGCAGGCGGGCAAAGCGTTCGGCCTCGGTGTCTTGTGAGCGCTGGCGGGGCAGGCCCCGGTGGGCGGCGAGCAGGGCCTGGGCAAAGTCGGGCCAGGTGGCAAAGCGGTCGGCGGGGTCTTTGGCCAGGGCGCGCAGCAGCACCTCATCCACATGCGGTGGCAGCGACGCGCGCAGCAGGCTGGGGGGTGTGGGGGCTTCGTGGCTGATCTTGTAGAGGGTGGCGAAGTCGGTGTCGCCGTCAAACGGGCGGCGGCCGGTGAGCAGCTCGTACACCACCACGGCCAGCGAGAACATGTCGCTGTGGTGGGTGAGGTCGTGCTCGCGCACCTGTTCGGGCGACATGTAAGAGGGCGAGCCCACCAGGCCCGACAGCTGGGTGGCGTCGCTGCGCAATGACAGGGCGGCGCCAAAGTCGGTCAGCTTCACATCCCCGTCGCGCGCCAGCATGAGGTTGGCGGGCTTGATGTCGCGGTGCACCAGGCCTTCGCGGCAGGCGTAGTCCAGCGCGTTGCAGCATTTGAAGGCGATGTCGAGCACCTGGGGCATGGGCAGCAGCGCATCGGGCGTGGCAAAGTCCGAAAGGGGCTGGCCGTCCACGTATTCGAGCACCAGGTACGGGGGCAGAGCCTCTTCGTCGGCGTCGAGCAGGCGCACGATGTTGGGGTGGCGCAGGCGGCCCGACAGCGCGGCCTCATTGCGCAGCAGCTTGCGGTAGCGTTCGGCTTGCTCGGGCACCTTGAGCAGGTGGGCGTGGGTCTGCTTGATGGCGACCTTGCGGCCCCGGAAGCCGTCGAGCCCCAGGTAAACAATGCCACTGGCCCCCCGCCCCAGTTCGCGCTCGATGCGGTACTTGCCGATGTTGGCGGGCGGTGCGGAGGTGGCTGTGGCCATGGCGGGGCTCCCGGTAAGGGTGGGCAGTGAAGGCGGCGGGTCGTCAGGCTCCGGCAAGCGCCTGCTCAAAATCGGCCAGCAGGTCTTCCGCCTCTTCCAGGCCCACCGACAGGCGGATCATGCTGTCGGCAATGCCCATGGTGGCGCGCACGGCGGGGCCGGCCTCCCAGAAGATGGTGTGGGCCACCGGGATGATGAGTGTGCGCGTGTCGGCCAGTCCCGTGGCCTTGATGGGCAGCTGCAGGCGGTTGCACACGGGCAGGCATTGGTCGGGGTTGCGCAGCTCGAACGACATGAGCCACGAGCCTGCCTTGAGGTGCTTTTTGGCAAAGGCGTGCTGCGGGTGCGAGGGCAGCAGGGGGTAGTGCACGCGCGCGATGGCCGGGTGCGCCTCCAGCCACTGCGCCAGCGCCAGGGCCGTGGCGCTGGTGCGGTCCATGCGCAGGGCCAGGGTTTCGGCGCCCAGGGCCAGTTGGTGGGCGGCGTGGGACGACAGCGTGCCACCCATGTCGCGCAGGCCCTTTTTGCGCAGCTGCTGCAGGCCCCAGCCCTTGGCGTCGCCCTTGCGGTAGGCAGCAAAGATGTTGGGGTAGCGCGACCAGTCGTACAGCCCCGTGTCGGTGATGGCGCCGCCCAGCGCATCGCCCAAGCCGCCGATGCTTTTGGTGAGCGAGTTGACCACCAGCCCCGCGCCCACCGTGGCGGCGCGGAACAGGTAGGGCGAGGCCACGGTGTTGTCCACCACATACAGCACGCCCCGCTGCTGGCACAGCGCGCCAATGCCTTCCAGGTCGGGGATCTGGGTGCCGGGGTTGGCAATGGTTTCGACAAACACCATGCGGGTGTTGGGGCGCAGCGCGGCGGCCACGTTGGCGGCGTCCGTCACGTCCACCGTGGTCACTTCAACGCCCAGGTCGGCCAGCGTGCCCAGCACGCTGTTGGTGTTGCCAAACACAAACTGGCTGGCCACCAGGTGGTCGCCCGCCTTGAGCAGCGTAAGGAACACGGCGCAGATGCCCGCCATGCCGGTGGAGAAAACGATGGTGCCGTGGCCGCGCTCCATCTTGGTGATCTTGGCCTCCAGCGCCGCCGTGGTGGGCGTGCCCTGGCGCGCGTAGTTGAAGCCGCCCTTGGCCGTGCCCTGGAAGACGGCGATCAGGTCTTCGACCTTCTCGTAGCCGTACTGCACCGAGGTGTGGATGGGCTGGTGGATGGCGCCCTGCTCGGCGCCACCCAGGCGGTCGGCATGCACGATCTGGGTGGTGAAGCTTTGGTTCTGCGGTGTCGTCATAAAAATCTGCGGCTGTTTTGTTTCGGCGGGTCGGCGTGCAAGGCGGGCGATCAGCGCTGGCGCGCCCTGATGCCACCGCCCCCATCAGGGAAAAGCGTGCAGCCCCTCATACGGATTCACGTTCAATCAATTAAAACCGTTCGGGCTGAGCTTGTCGAAGCCTTGCGCGGCGCTTCGACAAGCTCAGCGTGAGCGGATTGATGTCTTTGAACGCGGACCGCTGTGAGAGGAGCTACCGCTCCGGAGCAATGTGTTCGGCGTAATCGTACAAGGCCCCCAGGATGTCCTGCGTGCGCTCGTCGTCGGCGGTCTCCGAGAGTTCGTCGATTTCGGTGAACAGCTGCTCCACCGTGCGCGCCCCGCCCTGCCCGTCAAACAGGCAGGCGGCGCGGTGCGCCTCCCAGCGCTGCTGCTCTTCGGGGGTGAGGGTTTGCGGAAAGTTGCGCGCCCGGTAGCGCCAGACCAGCTCGGTCAGGCGCGGGTCGTCAAAGCCCGTGCGGGCGGTGGCCAGTTTGGCGCCCGACATGCTGCGCAGGTCGTTCAAATAGCGCCGGTCGTTGTTGCCTACAAAGCCGCCATACAGGTCCTGGTCCACATCGGGCGCGGGCTCTTGCGGCCGGGCAAACACGGCGGGCCAGATGCCGCTCATGTCGGGCAGACTGCGCGCCACCTCGGCGTGCTGCGCGGCCTGGGCCAGGTCAATGCCCCAGCGCTGCGCCAGCGCGGGCGTGAGGGTGTTCACATTGCCCACCACCATGGGCGACTTGTTGAGGTGGATGGTCTTGATGGGCAGGCGCGTGACGCCTTCGGGCAGGTCGGCCGTGCGGGTGAACATGCGCAGGCGGATGTCGTCCACGTTCAGCGCGGCCAGCTCGCGCGGGTCGTGGGCCAGGTCCCAGGCGATCAGCTCATTCTTGTTGGTGGGGTGGCTGGCCAGCGGCCACATCACGCCCAGGCAGCCGCGCTCCACCGGGAACATGCCCGACACATGCAAAAACGGCCGCGCGGTGATGGTAGTGGCGGGCAGGCGCAGCTCGGCGGCCACGCGGTCCTTCTTGTGCAGGCTCAGCGCAAAGTCAAACAGCTTGGTGTTGTGCTGACGGATGAGGCGCGCGAGGGCAATGGTGGCGCGCACGTCCGACAGCGCATCGTGCGCGGCTTCGTGCAACAGGCCGTTGGCTTTGGAGAGGTGTTCGAGCTTGAAGCTGGGCGCGCCGTCTTCCTTTTTCGGCCACTGGATGCCGTCGGGCCGCAGCGCGTAGGTCATGCGCACCACGTCCAGCAAATCCCACCGGCCACACTGGTTTTGCCATTCGCGCGCATAGGGGTCGATGAGGTTGCGCCAGAACATGAAGCGCGTGATCTCGTCATCAAACCGGATGGTGTTGTAGCCCACGCCGATGGTGCCGGGCTGGGCAAACTCGGCCTCGATGCGGTTGGCAAACTCGCGCTCGGGCAGGCCTTTTTCCAGGCAGAGCTGGGGGGTGATGCCGGTGATGAGGCAGGACTGTGGGTCGGGCAGGTAGTCGTTGGCCGGCTGGCAGTAGATCATCAGCGGCTCACCGATCTCGTTGAGGTCGGCATCGGTGCGGATGGCGGCGAACTGCGCGGGGCGGTCGCGGCGCGTGTTGGCCCCGAAGGTTTCGTA
>NZ_JBWKZU010000111.1:0-7433 GCF_059424825.1 Acidovorax sp. GW101-11A03
TGCTTCGTGCTCTGACTCGCTGCGGTTGTACGAGCGAAGCGCGCAGCGCGTAGCGAGTTCCGCAGCGCGCCCCACGCACGAGCACCGCAGGTTGCCCGCAGCGCAGCGGAGGGACGCAGCGTGTAGGGTCGCCCTTTCTTTGGTGACTTTCTTTCGGCGACGCGAAAGAAAGTTACTCGCCTGCCGGGCGACTCCCGGCCTCCGCCCTCAAACCAGGCACACCGCAGAGATCAGCGAGCGTGCCTGCCCCGGCTTCGACAAGCTCAGCCCGAACGGTCGAGGCTGATCAGGACTGCAAAAACAATAGCTGCTAGCGCTTGATGGATAGGCGCCAGAGCCCAAAAAGACCTCAAAAATTCAAACCCACCCCGCATCCACCTTGAACTCCTGCGCCGTACACATCGCCGCATCGTCCGACGCCAAAAACAACACCATCCGCGCGATGTCATGCGGCCGCAGCTTGTCCGGCAAACACTGGTTGCGCGCCAACTCCTTCTCGCCCTCGGCGTCCAGCCACAGCTTGATCTGCCGCTCCGTCATCACCCAGCCGGGCGACACCGTGTTGATGCGGATCCGGTCCTGCCCCAGCGTCTTGGCCAGCCCGCGCGTGAGGCCGTTCACCGACGACTTGGCAATGGCATAGCAGGGGTAGCCCGTGCCCTTGCCCTGCCAGCCCGTGGAGCCCAGGTTGATCACCGAGCCCGCGCCCAGCCTGCGCATGCCGGGCACCACGGCCTGGATGGCGAAGAAGGCGGGGCGCTCGTTGATGGCCATGCGCTCGTCGTAGTACTCGGGCGTTACGGATTCGAGCGTGTGCCGGTCATCGCTGGCCACGTTGTTCACCAGCACCGCAAAGTCGCTGCCCAGCTCGGCCGCCGCTTCTGCCACACAGGCCTGCAGGGCGTTCACGTCGCGCACATCACACACACGCCACCAGGGGCGGGGCAGGCCTGAATCGGCAATGTGCTGGGCCAGGGCTTCGCTCGCATTGCGCGCCACGTCCACAAACGCCACGCGGGCACCTTGTTCGGCAAACGCCGCAACGATGGCCGCGCCAATGCCGCTGCCGCCGCCCGTCACAAACACGGCACGGCCTTGCAGGCTGGGGAACTTCGCCAGGCCCTGGGGGGCGCCGGTGGCATCGGTCGAGGAAGAGGAGGGGGTAAAAACCTTTGACATATAAATATTGCAATCAATCAATTGAAAAAAATTTCATTTCAAGCATCAATTGGCGTTGATAAGATGCCGTTCGTCAAGTGCCTGGCGGCAGGCCGATACAAAAAAAGACCGGAGACACGCATGCGCCCCTTGCTGGATACCCCCTTCTCTCCGCCCGAGGGCGCTGCCTGTTCCGCGCCCATCACCGGCGCCGTGCGCTGCGTGATCGCACCGGGCAACGCGCTGGGCGAAGGCGTGTTGTGGTCGGTGCGTGAGCAGGCCGTGTACTGGGTGGACATCCTTGGTCGCGAGCTGCACCGCTGGGACCCGGCCACCGGCGGCCACCAGCGCTGGACGTTTGACGAAGAGATCTCCGCCATCGCCGAACGCGCGCATGCCCCCGGCTTCATCGTCACGCTGCGCCGGGGTTTTGCGCTGTTCGACCCGGCCACCGACATGGCCCCGCGCTACCTGCACCAGCCCGAGCCCGACCGCGCGGGCAACCGCTTCAACGACGGCAAATGCGATGCACAGGGGCGCTTCTGGGCGGGCTCCATGGACTTTGCGTGCGAGGCCCCCACGGGCGCGCTCTACCGCTATGACCCCGACGGCAGTTGCACCCGCCACGACGACGGCTTTGCCGTGACCAACGGCCCCACCTGGTCTGGCACGGGGCAGGGCGCGGCCATGTTTTTCAACGCCACCATCGAAGGCAACACCTACCGCTACGACAGCAATCTGGCCGCAGGCACCGTGTCCAACAAAACACTGTGGAAGCATTGGCTACCCGAAGACGGCCTGCCCGATGGCATGACCACCGACGCGCAGGGCCGCCTGTGGATTGCGCACTGGGGCGGCTGGTGCGTGACCTGCCACGACCCGGTAACCGCCGCAGAGCTGGGCCGCGTGCGCTTGCCAGTCAGCCAGGTCACCACTTGCGCGTTTGGCGGCGCAGACCTGCGCACACTGTTCATCAGCTCCGCGCGGGTAGGCCTTACGCCCGAGCAGTTGGCGGCCGAGCCGCTGGCCGGGGCGCTGTTTGCGGTGGACACCGACAGCCTGGGCCTGCCCGCCCATCCATTTGGCGGCTGAGAGCGGCTCACAAAACCCTTCTGGCGCCGTTGCCGCGTCTTGTCGTACTACGCGTACTGCCTGCGATGCGGCGCCTGGCCAGAACCGCTGCGCGGGGTTTTGATATCCGCTCTAAGCGCTGAACGCAGCCCCGAGCAATCTGCCAACCCGCAATTCCCGTCAACACACCAAAGAAAGCACACCGCCCATGACCGAGGCCACATCCTCCCACCCCATCGTCTGGCTGCACCATGCGGGGCAGCACCTGGGCCTGGTGCCCACACTGGGCGGCAGCGTGGCGGCCTGGCAGATCGACGACCCGCAAAAGGCTGGCGTACGCATCGACCTGTGGCGCCCGTGGGATGGCGCCACGCCCGACCTGTACCAGCTCGCGTCCTTCGCCATGGTGCCCTGGTCCAACCGCATCAGCGGCGGCGGGTTTGAGCACGCGGGCCAGTTCCACCCCATGCGCCCCAACCGCGTGAGCGAGCCGTACCCCATCCATGGCGATGGCTGGTTGCAGCCCTGGCAACTCACCCAGCCCGCGCCCGACACGCTGCAGATGCAGCTGCGCTCCGAGCGCTTTGACGGCAACCCCTACGACTACCAATGTGTGCAGACCTTCCGGCTGGTGGAGGGCGGCCTGGACCAGTCGGTGCAGGTGAGGCACCTGGGCGCGCAGCCGCTGCCCTACGGCCTGGGCCTGCACCCCTGGTTTCCGCGCACGCCCGCCACGCGCATCACGGCGCCGGTGCAGGGCGTGTGGCTGTGTGGCGACGACCCCTTGCCCACAGAGCACACGCAGCACTTCCCGCCCGGCTGGGACTTGAACACTGGCGCCCCCACCAACGGCGGTTTGATCGACAACGCCTACACCGGCTGGGGCGGCACCGCGCACATCGACTGGCCCGAGCGCGGCCTGCGCCTCACGGCCCACATGCCCGACTTTGAAAAGGACGGCGGCACCGCACAACACTACTGCCTGATCTACCGCCCTCCGCAGGGCCCGGCCTTCTGCTTCGAGCCCATCACCCAGCCCATCGACGCCTTTCACCAGCCGGGGCAACCGGGCCTGCGCACGCTGCGGCAAGGGGAGGCGATGGTGATGAATGTGCAGTGGCGCTACGCACACCGCCCGCAAAGCCATTGATGGGGTCTGCTCGCTGTGGTGGGTGTTGACCTCGACCAATCCCATGCCACGACTCCCATGGCTTCCACTTCAGCGCCAGGTAGAAGTGCTGGTGGCGCGCCTCGGCATGCTTTGAGCCGTGCGCGAACGGAGGCCCCCAGGGGCTGCGCCGCACCAGATAGGCGCGCCACGCGCAGCGCGGTTGTTGCATTGGGTAGTTGTTTGTCAGTGAATAACTAAAAAGCGCAACCATCGGGCTCTGATTCAGTTTGATTAATATATTCTTTTATCTATTCAATTTTCCATTCAACCGGGGTATCCTTAAGGCATGCCTTCCGCCGCCCAGACCTACGCCAACGCCATCCGCCCCCTGCTGCGCCCCGGCCCCGCCAAGGCGCAGGCGCTGGCCCAGGCGCTGCAGGTCAGCCAGCCCACCGTCTCCCGGGCCCTCAGCGCGCTGGGTGACGAGGTGGTGCCTTTTGGCGCCGCCAGATCTATTCAATACACGCTCCGCGATCCTCAGCGCGCCGATCTGCAGGCCACCGTGTACCGCGTCACCCCACAGGGCGCGCTCGAAACTCTGGGCACCCTGGTCCCGGTGTGCCCCCAGGGCTTTGTGATGGTCGAGGCGGGCGGGGCCCGGCTGCGCAGCGATGGCCTGCCGTGGTGGATTTTTGACATGCGCCCACAGGGCTACCTGGGGCGCGCGTACTGCCAGCGGCACGGCCAGCGCCTGGGCTTGCCCGAGCGGCTGGGCGACTGGAGCGACACCCACGCGCTGCGCGCCATCCTGGACCAGGGCGACGACATGCCCGGCAACCTGCTCATCGGCCCCACCGCGCGCGACCAGTTCGTCAACGCGCCCGACCCCGTGCCCATTTCAGCCGCGCAAAAGCTGCCCGCCTACGCCCAGTTGGCCGACCTGGCCGCGCGCGGCGAAGTGGCGGGCTCGTCAGCCGCTGGAGAGCAGCCCAAGTTCACCGCCTACGCAGAGCAAGCCGATGGCACTGCCGCGCACGTGATGGTCAAGTTCACCGCAGAACTCGACACCCCCGTCAGCGCCCGCTGGCGCGACCTGCTACTGGCCGAACACATTGCCCTGCAAGTACTGAGCGAGCATGGCGTGCCTGCCGCGCAGTCAATGACCTGGATGCACGGCACCCAACGGTTTCTGGAGGTGCAGCGGTTTGACCGGCTGGGTGCGCGCGGGCGCAGGGCGCTGCATTCCTTCGCCGCGCTGGACGCCGAGTTTGTCGGTAGCGGCGGCAACTGGCCGGTGATTGCCAGGGCGTTGCTGAAGACCGGGGTCATCACCCCCCAGGCCTTTGACACGGCCTGCCTGCTGTGGGCGTTTGGCACCCTGATCGGCAACACCGACATGCACAGTGGCAATCTGTCGTGCTTGTCAGAAGGGCGCAGGCCTTACGAGCTGGCGCCTGCGTATGACATGACGCCCATGGCGTTTGCACCTACGGCGGGGGGAGGTTTGCCGGAGCGGGCGCTTGAATTGGCGGTGGGGGAGCAGGTCAGCGCGGCGGCTTGGAAAGAGGCGCTTGCGATGGCGCAGGTGTTTGTTCGCCGGTTGGAGGATGAACAAGGATTCAGCGTGGGTTTTGACGCTTGCAACGTTGAGTTGCTGCGTCATGTGACGGTGGCTGCTGAGCGTGTTGGGCGGCTTGCGATTTAGGGCAGGATGCCGGCGTAGTGCGTTGCAGAGTTGGCGGCGGTGGCGAGGTCGTCGCCGCTTGCAGCCTTCACCGAAAGCGGTCAGGCAGGTCCGTTTGTGTGTTGCGCTGCATTGCTCCTGATTCTTTCAAGGGACTCAGTGACATGTCGCGGGTATTCACCACTGAAGTATTCGAAAATAAGTGGGTTAGCGGTGTAGAAGTGACAGCAAAATTCGACCCAGCTTGCAGTTTTCAGCGGGCCATTGATTTTGAATACCTTGCTCGATCTGGCTTTTATATGCGCTGGGTTCTTCAACGTCATATTGAAGTCGGAATCGCGCCTATGTAGATATTCTTCGTTCGTGAAAAGCTGAATCGCGCCATCGAAGTGTCTAAAACAATTGGCAGCAATGTCGAACTCGGCATGCAGGTAGCGGGCTGGGAAGTAATGCTGCCCACCGATCTCGATACGGATGTCCTCTGTCTTGATTTCCAGGGCCTGGAACGACTTGATGCCGTCCGACTCACTCCACTTGATGTCAAGGCAGTAGGTGTTGGCAAAGAGGTAGGAGGCAGCTCGAGATTCAATGTCCAGGGGTGGGCGCAGCTTGGCGATTCCGGGCTTGATATTTCGTATGTCCTGATCGAAGGGGGCCCCGTACCAAGTGTCAGCTTCGAAATAGCCCAAGCCGTCAACGTCGATCCGGACTCGGTCTTCATCGAGGGCAATGTACTTTTCTACACCGGGTTCATCGAACCGCCAGAATAAGTCTATAAACCTCGGTGCCCAATTGTTGACCGGGTGCATTCCACGCCGGTAACAGGGATGGGCCATCAAAATAAAGTCAGGTCCCGCAAAGCACCCTTCGGAATATGTGCTGGGAGGGAATCGGCTCGCGATCTCTTTGAACGAAAGTAATCCGTCGCGCTCGATCTTTATCGGCCCCAAGAGCGCCTTTGCAATGCCCTGTGCCTTTGCGACGATGCCGGTGGTCTGGATGTACTCGAATGAATCCGTGCTGAGATTCACGCCCTTGGATGCGGCGAGAGCCGTGAACTTCGCAATTAGATCTGCGGAGGCAGACAACCGTTCTCGGGAGAATCTTTCCATGTCCTCAAGGTAACGCATCAACCATTCTTTGTGTTCTTGGTCAGTCATCAAAATCCCCCTTGTAGGTGACAGGATTCCACCATATCAGCGCAGTCTTTCGCAGGCCGATTGCGCTCAACTCCCCACCGCCCGCATCCCCACCAACCCCGGCATCGCCCCCCGCATCGCTTCCAAAAACAACCGCAGCCGCGCCGGATAAAACCGCGCATACGGGTACACCAGGTACACCGGCAGCGGCGCCGCATGCCAGTTGGGCACCAGGTGCAGCAAGTGCCCCTGCCGCACATCGTTGTCCACGATCCATGCCGATGAAATGCACGCGCCCAGCCCGGCTAGGGCGGCGCTGCGCAGGGCGTACAGGCTGTCGGTGGCCAAACGTGGCGTGATGCCGAAGGTGTGGGCCTCGCCGCCGGGCTCTTGGGTCAGCGTGACCTCGCGGCGGTAGAAGGTGCTCAGGGCCAGCCAGGGCAGGGGTTGCAGGTCTTGCGCGTGTTGGGGCGTGGGGCGCCCGGCCATCAGGGCGGGGGCGGCCAGCACGATGCGGGGCACCTCGGCCAGGCGCACCGCCACCACGCTGGGGTCGTCCACCGCGCCGACCTGGATGGAGCAGTCGATGCCTTCGGCGATGAAGTTGGGGCGGCGGTCGTGCAGCATCCATTCCACATCCACCTCGGGGTAGCGGCGCAGGTAGGCCATCAGCGGGGCGATGAACTGGTCTTGCCCAAAGGCGTGCGGCGCCAGCACGCGCAGGGTGCCGCGCGGGGTGTCGGCCGTGCCGCGCAGGTCGTCCTCCATGGCGCGCCAGTCTTCCAGCAGGGCCTTGGCGTGGGCAAAGCAGCGGTCGCCGTCTTCCGTCAGCTTCATCACATGGGTGGATCGCTGCAGCAGCTTGATGCCCAGGCTGCGCTCCAGCGCCTGCAGGCGGCGGCTGACGGTGGGCTGGCTGGTGCCCAGTTGCTGGGCGGCGGCAGACAGGCTGCCGGCCTCGACGATGCGGACAAAGGTCTGCATCAGCTCGATGCGGTCAGCTCCGGGTTGCAAGGCCGGGAGGGTGTTTGTCATACGCTAAGCGTATAACGAATCTGCAGTTCAGCCTACTACCCAGCGCGGTGATGGGCTAGAACAATCGCACCATTCCTTTCTAACCGATGGTGTTGTGATGTCTTCCATTCAAAATGTGCATGCAAGCGGCGCGGCGGACGCTGCCCCGGTGAGTGCGCCGCTGCTGTTGCTGCTGGCGACCACGGCGGGGCTCAGCGTGGCGTCGCTGTATTACAGCCAGCCCATGCTGGGCGTG
>NZ_JBWKZU010000112.1:0-7379 GCF_059424825.1 Acidovorax sp. GW101-11A03
CGTAAGATACTCATTCACCTTCGCCAAATCGGTGAAGGCTCAGTGAGCCTCACACACGGAAACTCGGACAGGCCCTGGAAGCCGGATGCTGCCTATAATCCGAGGCTTCGCGGGTGTAGTTCAATGGTAGAACGGCAGCTTCCCAAGCTTCATACGAGGGTTCGATTCCCTTCACCCGCTCCAAATACAAAACCCGCCAGGCTCCACAGCTTGGCGGGTTTTTTCATGGGTGGACGCATTCAGCCCCGAATGGATGTCGCATCCTGCCCCAGGTTGAACCGCGCAATCGCCTCCACCATCTGCTGCGCCTGCGTGCGCAGGCTGCTGGCGGCAGCGGCCATTTCTTCCACCAGTGCGGCGTTCTGCTGCGTGGTCTGATCGAGCTGGGTGACGGCCTCGCCGACCTGGCCCACGCCCGCAGTCTGTTCGTTGCTTGCGACGCTGATTTCGGAAACCATGTCGGCCACGCGCTGGATCGAGCGGACCACCTCCTGCATGGTGGTGCCTGCCTGGTCGGCCAGCACCGAGCCCTGCTGCACCATCGCGCTGCTGGCGCCAATCAGCTCCTTGATGGCCTTGGCCTCGGCGGCGGTGCGCTGGGCCAGGTTGCGTACTTCTGCCGCCACCACCGCAAAGCCACGGCCTTGTTCACCCGCACGGGCGGCCTCCACGGCAGCGTTCAGCGCGAGGATGTTGGTCTGGAATGCGATGCCGTCGATCACGCCGATGATGTCGGCAATCTTCTGGCTGCTGCTGTTGATGTCCTGCATGGTGCTGACCACCTTGGACACCACCTCCCCGCCCTGCTGCGCCACGCGGCTGGCGCCCACCGCGAGTTGGTTGGCCTGGCTGGCGCTGTCGGCGTTGTGGCGGATGGTGGCGCCCAGCTGTTCCATGCTCGCGGCCGTCTGCTCCAGCGCACTGGCCTGGCTCTCGGTGCGGCCCGAGAGGTCCTGGTTGCCCTGGGCGATTTCCGTGCTGGCGGCCGAGACGCTGTCGGCACTGGTGCGCACGGTGCCCAGGCTTTCCACCAAGCGGGCTCGAAAGCCCTCCATCGCCTGGGCCAGCGTGCCGATTTCGTCGCGGGACCGCACCGACACCGCATGCGTGAGATCGCCCTGCGCCAGGTAGGCCAGCGCGGCGCTCAGCTGCTGCACGGGCGCGCCCACCAGGCGGCGGGTGGCCATCACCAGCACCATCGTCAGCAGGGCGAGGGCCACCACCACCCCCAGCCACAGCCAGGCCAGCACATTACGGGCCTCGCTCATCATTTCGGTCAGGGGCGCCTCGGCCACGATGGCCCAGTTCCAAGGCTTGTAGTGTTCCACCGCCAGGTAGCGCGTGGCACGGTCACCCTCGCTGCTGCGGCGGGGAGACCATTCCGACTCCAGATCCCCCGCCTGCCCCACCGCCGCCAATGCCGCCATCCAGGCCTTGGCCTGCTCGTCCTTCTCGTCCACCTTGAGGCCCTTGCCCGCGCCCGGCAGGCCAAAAATGCTGCCCCGCGCGGGGCCCGCCGAGAGGTTGACCGCATAGACCGCCCCCGTGGCAAACAGCTTTTGCCCCGACATCACGGTGTCGAGCTTGCCCAGAATGGCCCCCATGTCGGAGCCGATGAACAGAATGCCGATGGTGCGGTTGCCCTCGCGAATGGGCTCGTACACGGTCATGTACTCCCGGCCAAACAGGCTGGCGCGGCCAATGTAGGTCTTGCCCTCATTCATCAGGGCATAGGCCGGGTGCTTGCGGTCCAGCAGGGTCTTGTAGGCGCGCTCACCATCCTGCTTTTTGAGCGATGTGGTCACGCGGATGAAGTCATCCCCCGTGCGCGCAAAAATGGTCGCCACCGCGCCCATGCTGTCCTTGGAAAAGCGGTCCACCACTTCGAAATCGCCATTGACGGGCGCCCCCTGGAACGACAACACGGCCTCGGGCTTGCCGTCGGCCCCGGGCGCCTCGGCCACCGAGAACTGGCCGGGGAAATTCGCCTTGAACAGGGAAAAGTCTCGCTTGGCCTGCTCTTGCGCGGTTTCGTCAAAGGTCTGCACCAACGTGCGCACCTGGGCGGCGTACTGCGTAGCATCGTCCCGCGAGAGGCGGCCAAAGTCTTTCCAGAGCAGGCCGCTGACGATGCCCATGGTGGCCAGCAAGACCACCAGCAGGCTGAACAAGGCGGTTGCCGACAGTTTGAAGGCCACTGAATGGCGGGTGTTTGACGAAATCATCTGGTGCTTTTCTGTAATTTATGCAAAGGCGTGCATATACGACAGACAAAGTACCCGATCTGCGGACGAACGCCAAACAGCGCAGCCACCAATGGCCCGTTCACACCAAGGGAAAACCCTTGCATTCAACAGCAAGGACCTGCAGGCACAGCTACGCCCCGCCAGCCCCTGGGTGCATTAATCGAACCCCTATCCGCCCACGGGCAGGTGCAGCGACTGCCGGCTCTCAAACACCCGCTGCGCCCCGGTAACCGGGTCCACAAACGCCAGCGACCGCGCCAGCAATTGCAGGGGCTTCGAATAGTCGCCCTCGGGCGGGTCGTTCACCACCGGGTAGAACGGGTCATTGCGCAGCGGCAGCCCCAGCGCCGCCATGTGCACGCGCAACTGGTGCCGCTTGCCGGTGATGGGCGACAAACGGTAGCGCGCCCAGCTGCCTGCCGCCTCCAGCACCTGCATGTGGGTATGGCTGTTGGGCTCACCGGGCACCTCCTGCATGCGAAAGAACTGCGGGCTTTCCTCCAGACGGCTGACATGCTCCCGCGGGAAGACCACATCCGCACGCCAGGGCGCGATCGCGTCGTAGTGCTTGGTGATCTGCCGGTCGCGGAACAAGGCCTGGTAGGCACCGCGCGTGCGCTGCTGCACCGACAACATCACCAGCCCGGCCGTGTCGCGGTCGATGCGGTGCAGCGGCGACAGCTCGGGCAGGCCCAGCTGGCGCTTGAGCCGCACCAGCAGCGTGTTGTGCAAATACCGGCCCGAGGGCGTCACGGGCATGAAGTGCGGCTTGTCGGCCACCACCAGGTGCTCGTCCTGGTACAGCACCACCTCGCTGAAAGGCAACGCGGGCTCGGCTGGCAGGCTGCGGTAGTAATAGATGCGCAGCCCTCCCTCAAACGGCCGCTCGGGCACCACCGGCTGGCCGCGCTCGTCCACCACGTCGCCTGCCAACATGCGCTGGCGCCATTCATCGCGGGCCACCACCGGCAGCCGCTGGGCCAGAAAGTCCAGCATACTGCCATGCCCATGTGTGGGCAGCACCACACAGCTGGGGCTTACGCCGTCGCGCATGGGCAGGACATGGGGGTGGTGGGGGTTGTGCATGGCGCGGGGATTGTAGGGTGCGATGGCCGCATCTTTTCAACCACAAGGCTCGATGCACTGCACCACCAACAGTTTGCGGATATCACTGGGTTGAGTGCAGATTGGCATCGCAATCCCAAAATCATTGAATTCTGAGAAGAGATTTTTTAATTTCACTTTGGACACTCGTCAGTTCGCCATAAGCAACCGATGGAAATCTGCAGTTTGATAAGTGCAGGCTGCTTGCTGATCTCAAGAGTTTTCTAGACAGAAAAAAGATACGCATCTCCCCTGTCGGAGGGTATGAAGAGGTTTCATCTGTGGATGGAAAACACCCCCCAGGCTGCACCCACAGAGGCAAGTCTGGCTTCTCGTTCGCTCGCTGAACATCATTCGTCGGAGGCTTCACCCGCAACACTTTGATCTCAACCAAATTCACATATGGTCTAAAGCCCTCGGCAGGAATTTCTGACACTTCCCATGCTTCAGACGGACCGGGGAAGTTTGAGTGCCGCACGTACTTCAGTCGCCCTACTCGCGCGATCACGATCAATTCAGTTTCTGCGACCTTCTGCGCCATTGTTGATGGCACATAAGGGGGGCTTGTAGCTTCAGCGGTACTGACTAGTACAGACAAAACAAAAATAAAGACCGCCTTACCAAACCAAACATATTTCATAATCAACAGCCTTCTAATTTTATAGACAAACAAAACCTTCACAACAATAAATTAGCGACTACCCATCAAAACACAAACCCCACCAAATTAGCATTTAGAAAATATAACCACCACCAAAAATTCAGGCAGCGCTTATCTCTTACAAAATTCAGCGCCTGGCGAAACAAGGCCTGCCTGCTCAGCAAGCCTTCCCACCTCGCTCAAATGATCGATGGATAAAGGCATTCCATCCTGCCAACTCACACCTCCGGCGCTATAAAACATTGGACTGGGGAATTCAATCAGATTCTTTCCATATTTAGCCGGCCCATTGAAGAAAAATATAATTCGCTGACCAATCAGGCTACGATAGTAGGTGTCATATTCTGATTTGCTCTGACTAAAAATACTATGAGGATGATAAGCAATCAAATAATTACACGGAATCTTAGGATTATTTTTCGGAAGAAAAATTAACTTCATTTCCGATATTCTCATAAAAGACCCGCCCCCAGCGGAAGATGTCTCCTTATCGGAAAAAATCAATTCGGACGCTGTTATTTCCGCATTTGGATTCCAAAGTTTTTCCCCCAAGTTTTTCGATATATAAACCATCCCATCAAAATTTCCAATGAATATTTTTGGAGAATAATATTTAATATACACCTCCAAAGACATCGGCGCAGGAATTGGCATTGACGCAGTTGCCATTTTTTGAAAAACCCCGAAAACCAATATACCGATAATTTTTGTAGTTATATTTTTTTCCACTCATCGCAATTCATACAAACCTCCATTAACAATTTCGATCAAGAGGAGCGTGAAGGGCCAAGTTTTTCTTCCCCTATTTACCACCAAACATTCTGTGGAGAACCGATCCGCTTAACTCTCAGGGGCTACACAGCGGATGAGTTCGCAGCCGCTACATCTGCGGGCTCAACAAACCCAGACAACAATTCGGGAACGACCAATCTCACCGCTCCCTCAAGCTTTCACTCCCCGCCCGCCGAATCGGACTGAGCAGATATTGGATGGCCCGATGCTGTCCAGCTTTTTACTTCAGCAGTGATACTCATCCTCGGTGCCAGCCTGATCTGCTTGCCATTGATGTCGATGCTGGTCTGATCAAGCTTGCTGATCATGACGCGCATTGCGCTCACCTCAGCCCAGCAGCGCTGGTGTGCGACCAATAGCTTGGCCAAGCGGGCGAGCGGTGATGTCGCGCCACTCGGCGACCAGTTCGGTTTGCACGTCGGCCTTGTCGGTGGGGGGCCCTGGTTAATGACATTTTTTGCCCCCACCGCCTGATAGGCATACGTTGGCAGCTCTCATTTTGATAGTACTCTCTGCAAAATCAGCGCGCGCAGGCATTCAGGCTATGGGCCTGACCTTGCTCGGGTTGGCCCGGTGTTGACTGTTTTTGCACCATCGTAGTGCGAGCCATTTCTGGCGATTGCAACAATGTGCGTCACTGAGTGCCGCCAGCATCGGCTTCTGGGTTGTCTTGTCACGCGCCTGTCTCTGCCAACCGTGGTGCGCCGTTCTCACCCCGCTGGCTCAATGAAAATCCCGGCTGCCCTGCAGCGCCTGCGCCATGCGGCCGAGCAGCGGGGTCAGGTCCTTGAAGCGCTGGGCGACCAGGTGGCGCACCACGGCGGGTGCCTGGCCTGAGGTGGAGGAATGTGCGCTGCCGCCCTCGGGCACGCTGCACTGCCACAGGCCTTCCACGGCCAACAGCTGGGATCTGAGCAGGGCGTTGCGCCAGCGGTCCACCATGGCGGGCCAGACGATGACGTTGACGGGGCCGGTTTCGTCTTCGAGGGTGACGAACATCGTGCCCTTGGCGGTGCCGGGGCGCTGGCGCACGGTGACGATGCCGCAGGCGCGCACCTTGCGGCCGTGGGGGGTGGCCACCAGCTGCAGCGCGGTCTGCAGGCGCCAGCGGGCCAGGCGCGGGCGCAGCAGGGCCAGGGGGTGGCGGCGCAGGGTGAGGCCGGTGGCGGCGTAGTCGAACAGGATTTCTTCGCCCTCGGGGGCGGCGGGTAGCGCCAACGGGGCTTCGAGCACGGGCACATCGCGCAGCAGGGCCGGGGCGCTGTGCTGGGCGGCGGCGTCCCACATCTGCTGGCGCCGGTGGCCTGAGAGGCTGGCCAGTGCGTCGGCGGCGGCCAGGGCCTGCACATCCTGCTGGCTCAGCTGGGCGCGCAGGGCCAGGTCTTCGGTGGTGCTGAAGGGCGATGTGGCGCGGGCCAGCACCAGGCGATCTGCCGCACTCTTGCCCAGGCTGCCGACCAGGCACAGGCCCAGGCGCACAGCGGGCTGCGGCTGCTGCGGCCGGGGCAGGCCCTTGGCAGGCTGCAGGTGTTCGGCGGGGCCTTCCAGCGTGCAGTCGTGGTCGCTGTGGCTCACGTCGTTGGGCAGCACGCGCACGCCGTGGCGGCGCGCGTCCTGCACCAGTTGGGACGCGGTGTAGAAGCCCATGGGCAGTGAGTTGAGCAGCGCTGCCAGAAAACACGCGGGCTCGTGGCACTTGAGCCAGCTGCTGGCGTAGGCCAGCAAGGCAAAGCTGTGGGCGTGGCTTTCGGGAAAGCCGTATTCGCCAAAGCCCAGCATCTGCTGGAAGATGGCTTGGGCAAATTCAGGGCGGTAGCCCTTTGCCAGCATGCCGTCCAGCAGGGGTTTTTCGAAGCGGTGCACGCCGCCTTTGCGCTTCCAGGCGGCCATGGATCGGCGCAGGTCGTCGGCCATGCCGGGCGTGAATCCGGCAGCGATCATGGCGATCTGCATGACCTGCTCCTGGAAGATGGGCACGCCCAGCGTGCGCTGGAGGGCTTCTTCCAGTTCGGGCTTTTCCAACTCCAGCGGCAGGCCCTGCCGCCTGCGCTCGCGTGCCTTGAGGTACGGGTGCACCATGCCGCCCTGGATGGGCCCGGGCCGCACGATGGCGACCTCGACCACCAGGTCGTAGAACTCGCGCGGGCGCAGGCGCGGCAGCATGCTCATCTGGGCGCGGCTTTCGATCTGGAACACGCCCACGGTGTCGGCGGCGCAGATCATGTCGTAGGTGGCTGGGTCTTCGCGCGGGATGTCCTTGAGGCCCCAGTGCTCGCCGCGCAGCACGGCACGCAGTTGCAGGCAGCGGCGCAGCGCGCTGAGCATGCCCAGGGCCAGCACATCGACCTTGAGCAGGCCCATGTCGTCAAGGTCGTCCTTGTCCCACTGGATGACGGAGCGGTCCTTCATGCTGGCGGGCTCGACGGGCACCAGCCGCGTGAGCTTGCCCTGGGTGAGCACGAAGCCGCCCACATGCTGGCTGAGGTGGCGCGGAAAGCCCTGGAGGTCGGCCGCCAGCTCCAGCCACAGCGTGGCGGTGTGCCGGTGCAGCGCGCCGCCGACGGCCTGTGCCAGCT
>NZ_JBWKZU010000113.1:0-6987 GCF_059424825.1 Acidovorax sp. GW101-11A03
GTGACGGAAGAAGAACTCTTCCCCCGCCTGCAAGCCGAGGCCGCCAAGGAGCCCCAGCCGGACCTGCACATCCGGGGCGACAAGAACGTGCGCTACGAATACGTGGCCCAGGCCATGGCCGCCGCGCAGCGCGCCGGGGTGCGCAAGATCGGGTTTGTGACCGACCCGCAATAGATAGCAACAGGCCCGCTTCTCGTTGCTCCAGCCCGGCCAGCCTTGCTTGCCGGGCTTTTTTACTGCCCGCCGCCCTGTCCCGCAGCGCCTGTGCCAACAGGGCTACACAAGCTGGATCAGCGCCAGTCCCACCGCGCAAAAAAGAACAAAAAGAAACACGCAATTGGCTTGACTCGCAATTGCGAATCGTTATCATTAGCAAAACGCAATGCAATGACACAGGAAAAAACCTCCATGCAAGCCACCTTGACCGCCGCCTCGCTCCTGCGTTCCGCCGCATCCGACAAAGCGGCTTCGCTCGCCGCCCCGGCTGAAGGCGCCCACAGCGCCGAGTCCGTATCGGCGGCGGTAGACAGCAGCGCCCTGCTGCAAGGCCAGAAAGCCGTGGCCATCAGCCACAACGGCTCGGTGTACCGCCTGCAGGCCACCAAGCTGGGCAAGCTGATCCTGACCAAGTAACGCAGCCCCCAGCCCCCCATCCCCCTCGGCAGCACAGCCAGACCGCTGCCAGCCCCCAACAGTTTCATCGTGGGGCGACTCCCGGGCTTGCCACAAGCTCGCAAGGGTCGTTTTTGCCAGCCAACGGGTTCGCCCGCGTAGCCAGGCTTTTTTTCTCCCCCGATCTCTCATTCATCGCAGCCAGGACACGCAGCGGTTGCACCATAAAAAAACCGGCTCTTCAGCCGGTTTTTTTATGCGTGACGGGCTGGATATGCCCATCCATGTCGCCCTTACAGGCCCAGGGCCGCAATCCCGGCGCGGGCAATCTGCGCGTCTTCGGTGGACTTCACACCGCTCACACCCACGGCACCCAGGCATTGGCCGTCCTTCATGATCGGCACGCCGCCTTCGAGCAGGCCGTCGATGGTGGGCGCGCTCAGGAAGGACGTGCGGCCGCCGTTGATGACGTCTTCGTACACCTTGCTCTCGCGGCGGCCCAGCGCGGCCGTGCGGGCCTTGGAGGGGGCAATGTGCGAAGACACGGCCGCGGCACCGTCCAGGCGCTGCAGCCACAGCAGATGGCCGCCATCGTCCACGATGGCGATGGTCACGGGCCAGCTGTTCTTGAGGGCCTCGGCTTCGGCGGCGGCGGCGATGGCCTTGACGTCGGCCAGTTCGAGTTCATGCTTGGTTTTCATGGAGGTATCCGGATAGGAAAAAGAAGAAGGAAAAAATCGCGCGGGCCCGCCCTGTTGGAGCGCCCGGACCGAGGGAGCCGCAAGCATAGCGGCATCACGCGGCGCGCTCACCCCCATGCAGGGTGAAAGTACCCTTACCAAAAGTAGGTGACCGGATGCGGTTATTGCGCGGCCAAAAACCGGCAACGCCTAAAATTTGGGGCGTCTGCGTTGTGCAGGCCAACAAGGAGAGACACAAGATGATGAACGACCAAGTCACCACCCTGGGCCACTCTGCGGGCTATGGCATCTCGCAGGAAGAGCGCCACAAGGTGCTGCGCAATACCTACTGGCTGCTGGCCCTGAGCATGATCCCCACGGTGCTGGGCGCCTGGATCGGCGTGGCCACCGGCATCACCCAGTCGCTGCGTGGCGGCGTGGGCCTGATCGTGTTCCTGGGCGGCGCGTTCGCCTTCATGTTCGCGATCGAAAAGACCAAGCGCTCGGCCGCTGGCGTACCCGTGCTGCTCGCCTTCACCTTCTTCATGGGCCTGATGCTCTCGCGCCTGATCGGCATGGTGCTGGGCTTCAAGAATGGCACCGACCTGATCATGACCGCGTTTGCCGGCACAGCAGGCGTGTTTGTGGTCATGGCCAGCCTGGCCACCGTGATCAAGCGCGACCTCTCGGGCATGGGCAAGTGGCTGATGGTGGGCGCGCTGGTGCTCATGGTCGGCGGCATCATCAACGTGTTTGTCGGCTCCACCGTGGGCATGATGGTGATCTCGATGCTGGCCATCGGCATCTTCAGCGCCTACATGCTGTATGACCTGAAGCAGATCCTCGACGGCGGCGAGACCAACTACATCAGCGCCACGCTGGCCCTGTACCTGGACATCTTCAACGTGTTCCAGAGCCTGCTGGCCCTGCTGGGCATCATGGGCGGCGAGCGCGAGTAAGCCGCGCAGGCTGCGGCCCCACCCAAAGAACAAAAGGCTCCCTCGGGAGCCTTTTGTCTTTTTGTTGAGCCCGCACCAAGGTCAAGCCTCAATAGCGGCGCAGTCCTGCCGATAATGCAATTACATGTATCTCCACCAGCCCTCCACCCCGCTGCGCCTGCTGGCTGCCACAGCCCTGGTGCTGTTGCTGAGCGGCTGCGACAAGATCCCCGGCCTGGGCCCTGACCCCCGTGTTGCGCAGCGCGACGCCGAAGCCAAAGCCATCGGCGGTGCCTGCCGCCACGCGCTGCGCGGCCTGGAAGACTGCTACACCCTCAACCCCAAGGCTGCCAAGGCCTCGGTGTTTGCAGGCTGGAAAGAGATGGACGCCTATATGCGCGAGAACAAGATCGAGGGCACCCCCTCGGTATTGACCAAGGCCGAGAAGCCCGAGCCGCGCAAGGGCGGTAGCAGCAGCAACACCGAGATCGAAACCGAAACCCGCGACCCCGCAGCCAGCCGCAGCCGCAGCTGAGCGGCCGGAGTCACCCGGGGCCAGGCCCGCCCCTTTCATTCCCGTCTTCTTCCCTTGGCTGCCAGCGTGCGCGCCAGGGCCCAAGCCCCAGCCGCGGCGCCCCGCCCTTACGCCCGCTCGAACACCGCCATGCTCTCCACGTGTGCGGTGTGCGGGAACATGTTGACCATGCCTGCCGCCGTGCACTTGTAGCCCGCCAGATGCACCAGCAGGCCCGCATCGCGCGCCAGGGTGGCAGGGTTGCAGCTCACGTACACGATGCGCTTTGGCGGTGTCCAGCCCTCAGCCCCGGCGGGCAGCGGGCCCGCCCCTTCGGCGCCAATGCGCGACTGCTCGATGTCGGCCAATGCCTTGGCCAGTGCAAAGGCGCCTTCGCGCGGCGGATCCACCAGCCACTTGTCGGCAGCGCCATCGGCCACCAGCATCTCGGGGGTCATCTCAAACAGGTTGCGCGCTACAAATTCAGTAGCTGAAAGCGCTTTATGGCCGCGCGCAAGAGCCTGATTTAATGCATAGTTTTCGCGCGAGCGTGCCACCAGGGCCTCACTGCCCTCGATGCCCAGCACCTCGCGGGCCTGTGTGGCCAGCGGCAGCGTGAAATTCCCCAGGCCGCAGAACCAGTCGATCACGCGCTCGTGCGGCTGCACATCCAGCAGGCGCAGCGCCCGGGTCACCAGCACCTGGTTGATGTGCGGATTCACCTGGGTGAAGTCGGTCGGCTTGAAGGGCATGGTGATGCCGAAATCCGGCAGCGCATACGACAGCTGCTCGCCGCCCTCGTCCAGCAGCTTCACTGTGTCGGGGCCCTTGGGCTGCAGCCACCATTGCACGCCATGCTCGGCGCCAAAGGCACGCAGCCGCGCAAGGTCGTCGGCGCTCAGCGGCTCCAGGTGGCGCAGCACCATGGCGGTCACGTTGTCGCCGCAGGCCAGTTCGATCTGCGGACAGGTGTCGCGCGCGTCCAGGCTGGCGATCAGCGCGCGCAGCGGCATCAGCATCGCATCCACATGCGGGGGCAAGATCTTGCA
Organism: Acidovorax sp. GW101-11A03; assembly: GCF_059424825.1. Lineage (NCBI taxonomy): Bacteria > Pseudomonadati > Pseudomonadota > Betaproteobacteria > Burkholderiales > Comamonadaceae > Acidovorax > Acidovorax sp. GW101-11A03. Next base: position 3,794 of record NZ_JBWKZU010000113.1, read on the forward strand.
GGTCTGCATGTCGGCGATGTAGCGGCTCTTGCGCTCGTGGAAGCCCACCAGCACCTGGCCCTTCTTGATCACATGGCGCACGGCCAGGCGGGCACGGAAGCGGTAACCCCAGGCGGGCCCTTCGATGGGGCGCATCACCGTCTCGGCCTTGACTTTGCCCAGGTGCCAGAGGTTGTCCTCCAGCACCCGCTGCTTGACTGCCACCTGGGCACCGACGTGCAAATGCTGCATCTTGCAGCCACCGCAGGCACCGGCATGCAGGCCAAAATGGGGGCAACCAGGGCGCACGCGCTGCGACGATTCGCGGTGAATCGCCACCAGACTGGCTTGCTCCCAGTTGTTCTTCTTGCGGTGGGTGTTGGCGGTGACCAGCTCGGACGTGAGGGCACCATCGATAAAGACGACCTTGCCATCGGGCTTGCGGGCAACGCCCTGGGCATCGAGGTCCATGGACTGCACCTGCAGCCAGCCCTCGGGCAAGTCAGTGGCGTCCTGGGCCACGGGTTCAAACGAGGGGGATAGTTCTTTCGGTTCGCTCATCCCCCGATTGTCTCAGGCCCGGGACTCATGCCCCGGGGGCCCTCGCAACAAGCGCAGGGGTTCAGCCCCGGTCTGCACGCGCGGGGCGCATGCCGCCTGGCGCCGAGGCTGCCGAGGCCAGCGGCAGCTTGTTGATGGTGAGTTCGCAGCCAAAATCGTCGGGAGAAAAGACCAGCGTGCCCCCCGGAGCGACTCGGGGCAGGGTTTCGTGGATCTGGCGTGACATATCGACCGGTGGCTCGGGGGCGCGGTAGACGATGTCCTTGTCGGGGCCGTACACCACATAACACCCGGCGGCGGCCGACTGGCTGAACAGGACGGCCAACAGGGCGGCGGCAGCGGTTGGAATGGCTCGCATGGTTCTTCTCCTCAGTCTGACGGTTGCTGCAGCGCATTATGCGGGCTTTGCCCTGCAGAGCCAATCGACCCCGGACGGCGGCCCGCCAGACCTCCTGCCCTCTTAGCGCAGGTGCAGATGGTTGGTGTGCTTGACCTCTTCCATCACCGCATAGGTACGCGTCTCGCGCACGCCCGGCAGTTGCCACAGCACGTTCCCCGCAAACACGCGGTAGGCATTCATGTCGGCCGAGCGGGTTTTGAGCAGGTAGTCGAACCCGCCCGCCACCATGTGGCATTCCATGATCTCGGGGTGCACCTGCACGGCGGCCTTGAACTGGTCGAACACGTTGGGCGTGGTGCGGTCCAGCAGCACCTCCACAAACACCAGCATGCCCGCACCCAGCTTCAGGGGGTTGAGCCGCGCCTCGTAGCCCAGGATAAAACCATCGCGCGTGAGGCGCTGCACCCGCGCCAGAACGGCGGTGGGCGACAAGGCCACGGCCTCGGCCAGCTTGAGGTTGGCAATACGGCCATCCTCCTGCAGGATTGACAGGATCTTGCGGTCAATGCGGTCCAGATCAGTTTCTGTTTGCATGTTGATTAGCGATTTATTCGGCCATGCCAACCATTTTCGAACATTTATTCACCCACAACCCAAGGATCATCGCCAGTAACGCACCCAAACCCTCGTTTGGCCCTACAAACCACCGAAAGACACCACCATGACGCAGCAGCCCAACGCCCAGCCCTCCGCTCCGTTCGCCGACTTTGCGCCCCGCACGCCGCTGAACAACCCGCTGCGCGCGGCCATCGCCGTCGCCTACCGCCGCCCCGAGCCCGAGGCCCTGGCCCCGCTGCTGGCCCAGGCCCGCTTGCCGACTGACCAGGCGGCGTCGGCCCAGCAACTGGCGCTGCGTATTGCCAAGGCGCTGCGCGAACGCAAGGCCAGCGCCGGGCGTGCAGGCATCGTCCAGGGCCTGTTGCAGGAGTTCTCGCTGTCGTCACAAGAAGGCGTGGCGCTGATGTGCCTGGCCGAGGCGCTGCTGCGCATCCCCGACAAGGCCACGCGCGACGCACTCATCCGTGACAAGATCAGCCACGGCCAGTGGGATGCCCACCTGGGCAGGAGCCCCTCGCTGTTCGTCAACGCTGCCACCTGGGGCCTGCTCATCACCGGCAAGCTGGTGGCTACGCACAGCGAAGGTAGCCTGGGTAACTCGCTCAGCCGCCTGATCGGCAAGGGCGGCGAGCCCCTGATCCGCAAGGGCGTGGACATGGCGATGCGCATGATGGGCGAGCAGTTTGTGACCGGCGAGACCATTGACGAAGCCCTGCGCAACGCCCGCACGATGGAGGCTGAGGGCTTTCGCTATTCGTACGACATGCTGGGTGAGGCCGCGCTGACCAGCGAAGACGCCAAGCGCTATTACGCCTCATACGAGCAAGCCATCCACGCGATTGGCAAGGCCTCTGCCGGGCGTGGCATCTACGAGGGCCCAGGCATCTCCATCAAGCTCTCGGCCCTGCACCCGCGCTACAGCCGCGCCCAGTTTGGCCGCGTGATGGACGAACTGTACCCGCTGGTGCTCCGCCTCACGGCCCTTGCCAAGCAGTACGACATTGGCCTGAACATCGACGCGGAGGAAACCGACCGGCTGGAGCTGTCGCTGGACCTGCTGGAGCGCCTGTGCCACGAGCCGACCCTGGCGGGCTGGAACGGCATTGGTTTTGTCATTCAGGCCTACCAAAAGCGCTGCCCCTTCGTGATCGACTACGTGGTGGACTTGGCGCGCCGCACCCAGCGTCGCCTGATGGTGCGCCTGGTCAAGGGCGCTTACTGGGACAGCGAAATCAAGCGCGCCCAGGTCGATGGCCTGGAGGACTACCCCGTCTACACCCGCAAGGTGCACACCGACATTTCGTACATCGCCTGCGCCAAGAAGCTGCTGGGTGCGCCGGAAGCCGTATACCCCCAGTTCGCCACCCACAACGCCGAGACGGTGGCCACCATTTACCAACTGGCGGGCAGCAACTACTACGCAGGGCAATACGAGTTCCAGTGCCTGCACGGCATGGGCGAGCCGCTGTATGAGCAGGTGGTAGGCGCCATCGCTGCGGGCAAGCTGGGCCGCCCCTGCCGCATCTACGCCCCCGTGGGCACGCATGAGACGCTGCTGGCCTACCTGGTGCGCCGCCTGCTGGAGAACGGTGCCAACACCTCGTTCGTGAACCGCATTGCCGACGAGACGATTGCACTGGATGAGTTGGTAAAGAGCCCCGTGCAGGTCGTAGACCAACAAGCTGCGGTGGAAGGC
>NZ_JBWKZU010000114.1:0-6697 GCF_059424825.1 Acidovorax sp. GW101-11A03
GTCGCGTTCAAGTAGATCCGAGGGCCATGTTGCAGAGTGGACAACGACTTCTCACCGAAGAGATCTTTGTCGTAGCTCTCCGCCAACTTGTCCAAGCGGGACTCAAACGGATCCAGGAAGCCCCCGATCACGGACCCCACCGCAATTGACTTTGTTCTGAGGTACTCGTCGAGCTTGTGGAGTGCTGCATCAACACCACTTGACCAATTCGCAGCAAGCGTTGCCCCCGCAATACTTCCGCCACTGACACATGTCAAAAGATCAATGCATTGGAGAAGCCGCAGTTCGTGAAGCTTACGCAACATGCCCAGATGAAAGGCCGCAGCTCTGAATCCCCCGCCAGACAAAGCAAGGCCAATGCGGCAATCTTTACCGCCGATCGTCACTGTCATAGTCCCTCCATTTCGACTGCATGAACATATGAAGAAACGTTACAGCAGCGGGAGGGGAGTGCGCAAGAAATTTGTTACCTGAACAAGCTTGCCTCCTCCTTGGATGAAAAGAATGCTTGGGGTAAACGACGCTTGTTTCGCGGAGCCTACCACTTGGGATCTATTGCAGCGGCTGCAGTCCTTCATGAATTGCGCATGGAAGGCTGCTCTCGGAACCGCAACTGATCGTCGGCAACGTCTCTTGGACCTTGCCACGCGCACGAAACCGCACAAGTCACACACACGAGGCAGCTCAAGCGTTGCGTCTGACGCAGCCCTCAACCTGTAGCCGGGACCAGAGCAACTCTACGCGTCGGCATGGCTGGGCTCGGCCGCGTAGTCCCGATTCAGTCGGACGCTGAAGTGCGCGCGAGGAATCCTATCGTGGGCAAAGCAACGGTCCGAGCTTTGTCCAGAGCAGGCGGCCAGCGACAGGCCAGTTCCACTTCTTCTCTTGAGTTCGGACGCATCGCACTCACTGACGTTGCCCCAGGCACGACAGGCGGCAATGACGGCCTACACACCGCCCAGCATCTTCTCCAGCCCAGTGGAGAACTCGCTTTCCAGGCGGATGCGGTCGTCAAAAGGAACATCAGGTGCATCTTCGAGCGCCACAAAGAAGGGCTTGGTCATTCTCAGCTCCAGCTGAACTGCTGTAAAAGTATCCAGCGATCGGCAGGCTATGAACAGGCTTAACTTGCCGGAGCTGCGGCGTACCTGCCATGGCATGACCACCTTCAAATACGCGTGGCGCACTAGGCACATACGCGAAACTGGGGATGACGCTGCCATAGACGCGTGATAACGTGCAGGTTGGCAATTCGTACCCCCGCGCAGACAGGTTGCTAAATTGCCCAAAGGGCGAAGAGACCCGCATTCATCAGTTCAGGAGAGGGAACATGAATCGACTACCTCAATTCGTGCTCGTTGCCGCCTGCCTGGCGCCGCCGTTCGCGGCAGCCCAAGCGGGCATCGCTACCTGGAACCTCGGTTGGCGCCTGGACAAGGCTGTGCACACTCGTTGGGTCCAGGCCTGTTCAGCCATCAACTGGAAAACCGAAGACGCGATCAAGGCTGACCAGCAGCTTGCCCCTGAGGCTCTCAAAGGCCTGCCATATTGCGATGTCCATGACGGTATCGACTACCGCATCAAGCCCAAGTGCAAAGCGGCGATCGGTATGGCCTTGCAGAGCCGCCCCTCCAAGGCAGACAGCGCCGACGGCAAATGCCGTGTCTCCCCTGATCTGGCTGACTGGACCCAATACGAGCGCAAGCTTGCCGTGCTGCGCGAAACCTTCCAGGCCATGGACAAAGATGGCGTCACCTTGGTTGGGCTGCAGGAAGTCAGCAATGAAGCGGCGGTGAAGACCATCCTGCCGCCTGGCTGGGACGTTATCACCTCAGCCAGCCAAGCGGGCGCACCAGCCATCCCGCAACACGTCGGCGTGGCCTGGAAGATAGGATCACCGGCGCCCCAAAATGTTCAGCTGTTCAGCGAGCTTTCGAACATCGGATCAAGACCGCTGCGCCCGGGGCTTCAGTTCACCCGCGACGTGGCCGGCAAGCCGTCCGACTTCCTCGTGGTGCACATGAAGGCCGGCTGTCGCTCAGTCCCGATCAACAACCCCTCCAAGGACAGTGAGAAGGAAGCCTGCCCGGTCTTGGCCGAACAGGTCGTCGTGCTGGAACGCTGGATAGATGACCGCGTCGGCAAGGACTTCGTGGTTCTGGGAGACTTCAACCGAACCTTGCTGCGCGAGATGGAGCAGTACCCCAGGGCAGATCCCAAGCGCTTCGGCGCCAACATGCCCGATCAGGTCGTGGCGATGGCGACCGAGTGGAACGACGACACACCCAAGGGCAGCCTTATCCAAGTTGTACCGCACAAAAAGAACGCCGAAGGCAAGCTAATTGCTGGGGATTATTTCTGCTCGCAGACCACCGGCATTGACCACGTGATCCTGAGCGCAACGCTGGCGCAGCGGGTGAGGGGTAGCAAGACGCTGGAGATGCTGCCGGTGAGCTATCGACTTGAAGGGAAGAGTTTACCGACTGACAAAGACACGGTACCGCCTTCAGACCACTGTGCACGGTTCGTACGACTTTGAAATTCACTACGCTAAGCCGTTGGATTGGTGACAGATGAGGAAGATCAACAGGCGCTTAGTAAGCGTTCCCCAATCGCTTCGCGCTCCAGCGCTGCGGAGCGAAAATCTAGCGCTTGAGGACTACTATAGTTTGCCGTCCCGGGAACGGACAAGTCGGCGTGCGCCATTCGATGAGACGGTGCTGCTCCGAGAAGGCGTCGTTGACGCGCTCAACCAGGTGTTCAGGAGGCGCTGTGCATTCTGCGAGGACGAAGTCCTATCCACCGAAGACAACATCAGTCATTTCAGGCCGGCTCGAGGTATTGAAGTTCCGGCATCGTCGAATCGTGGTTCGGCCCGATTTAGCAGCGACCACTATGGTTGGTTCGCCTATGAATGGCGGAATTTGCTTGTCGTGTGCCCTGCATGCAGAAAGATTCAGGGAGCGAGATTCCCTGTGCGCGGCACCCTCGCCCCTGTGCTTTGCACATGGTCTGAAGCGAACGACATTGAGAATGTTGAGTTGCTTGATCCATGTGTTGACGACCCGCTGAAGCACCTCTCGCTTCTGGTGTCCGGGGAGCTCGTTCCGCTTACTTCGCAGGGGCAATGCACGGTGGATCTGCTGGCGCTGAACTCGAGGTTCAATCTCAAAGAGCAGCGTGCTCGCAGCGTTTCTGTCTTGAAAGACATGTTGCTGGAGCGGAATGACTTGAGTAGGCAAAGTTCGAAATCCCCGCTCGTCGAGTTGGAAGAGCGGCGGGCACGTCCAGGGGCTGCGATTCTGGCCGCGAGAGGCATCCTTGACCAACTTGAAGAGCAAGTGCCGCACTATGCACGGCAGGCTAGGGTGCGTTCTATCGACGAGATTTTCAAGGCTTTGGCTTTGGCGCCCAGGGAGCGCCTGCTTGCAGCGCTTCAGACCTACTCTGAGTCCAGGAGCACAACTCGTGTGCGTCCATATCGCGATGCGGCAGCTGCGCAGCTGTCGTTTGACAAAAGAACTGGGGACAGTCGGATCCGGAAAATCGAAATCAAAGCTTTCAAGGGAATATCGGATCTGACTCTTGACTTTATGAGATCTGGAGAAAAGACCTTCTCATCCCCGTGTGTCGTGCTTCTGGGCGAGAACGCAGTAGGAAAAAGCAGCGTGCTTCAGGCGCTATGCCTGACGCTATCGGCGCCGTCAGAACGTAGAAGATTGAGACTCAGACTCCCAGATTTCATGAGCCATGGTAGCGAAGACTGGAAAATGGGACAGGTGGTTCCCGAGGTGAGAGTAGAGCTTGACGATGGGACGGTCGTGGAATTGACCGTTGATTCGTCGACACCCTCAAGCTTTAAAGGGGGCGGAACATCTGCTGTTACGCTGCTCGCATACGGAGCGCGCCGCTACTTTGAAAGTAACAAGCAGGCGAAGTCTGTGGAGAACAAGACGCTATTTGATCCGCTGGCGACGATTGCGGACGCGACACCTTGGTTGCAACAGTGTTCCGAACAGGAGTTTGACGCCGTGGCTCGAGCCATGTCAGACGTTCTTTCGCTCCAAGCCCAAGACCGCATCTTTCGGGCAATAGACGGCAGAGTAATGGTCCGAGCGCATGGCCGCAACACGCCGATCAGCCAGATGAGCGATGGCTACAAGTCGCTCTTCGCCATGACCGTGGACATCATGTGTCAGATGGTTCAGCGCTGGACAAGTCTCGAGGCGGCTCGAGGCGTCGTGCTTATAGATGAGATCGAGACCCACCTGCACCCTCGCTGGAAGCTGCAGGTAATGGGGGCCCTCAGGAAAGCCCTCCCGCAGGTTCAATTCATCGTTACGACACACGACCCACTGTGTCTTCGCGGCATGGGAAACAACGAAGTCATTGTTCTCAATCGGGATGCGGCTGGAGTCGTCGCGCAGCAACAGGGATTACCAAGCGTCGTTGGCTTAAGGGCAGAGCAGCTCTTGACATCGGATTACTTTGGCTTGGTCAGCACGACAGCCCCTGAGATGGACAGACTTCTTGACCAGTATGTTGAGGCAGTCCAGGACGCGGGCCAGCAGGTGTCGCCAGGTCGCGATCTAAAAGCCAAAATTGCTGCGGAAATTTCGTCCGTGACGACGCGTGGGGACACTGTTAGTCAGCAACTCGCAGCTGAGGCCGTTGCGCGATACCTTGCTGCCAGGCGTGCTCAGCCGCTCGCAGACAGTTCGGCAGTTCGCGAGGATGCGGTTCAAGCAATTCTGGCAATGTTGAACAAGAAAGATGGTGATGCGGTTCGTTGATAGAGCCAGCGTCCCAGTTCCGCAGTCCCTGGTTGCTCCGGCGGGAGCTACGGCGACTGAGCGGCAGTCTGCGATTGACTACTACGGAGCCAATCCTCCGCCTACGAAGGCCTTCGGGTTCGAACAGTACAAACACCCCGATGTCGTCGAGGCACTTGAAAAACTCTTTGGCGGCAAGTGTGCTTACTGCGAGAGCCGATACGCAGCGATGCAGCCGATGGACGTCGAGCACTTCCGGCCAAAGGGTTGCGTAGCCGGAGAGAAGCACCCGGGGTATTGGTGGCTAGCTCTCGCGTGGGAGAACCTGCTGCCTAGTTGTACTGACTGCAACCGGTGTCGCAAGCAATTTATTGTCGATCTAGGCGAAAACGGCGACGTTGTCGTCTCAAATGAGAAAGAGAATTCAGGCAAAAAGGACGCCTTCCCCATCAGCGGCAAGGTGCGCGCCTGCAAGCCGAGCGACAGTCTAATGGCGGAAGGCGCGTTGCTCATCGACCCAACAGTACAGGACCCCGCACAGCATTTACAGTGGTTCATGGGCAACCTGTCAATGCCAGTGGTCGTGGCAAGAGAAGTGGATGGCGTAAAGGATCCAATGGCCGTGGCAAGCATTGAGGTTTATGGTCTCAATCGTCTGCGGCTAGTCCAAGAGCGCGGAACTGTGCTTGAGGATTTGGCGTCCGATTTTTCGGACTTGAGGAGCGATGTCGGATTGGCAGCCACCGCTCCACCGGGAGGACTGAGGGACGCGCTGTTGGCCCAGATCCATTTACGGATGCAGAAGCTTCGACAAAAGAGCGAGACAAGTCGGTGGTACTCAGCAGTGGCGATGGCATACGTTGAGACAGCCGAGGCGGCCTTGAAGGTCGAGTTGGAGGGGTTGATCAGCTCCGCGCCGTGATTGCGGTGCCGCAGGCATACGAATTTGATGATTAGAAGACTCAACGCGCGAATGCAAAGTGTCAGAGTGGTAGCTCTCGCAACCACTGATCCAGGAGGCCACCATGCAATCGACTTTGAATCGGCCCGTCATCGGTCTGAACTTGGCAAAGTCGGTGTTCCAACTCCACATCGTTTGTATAGAGTCGGGCGAGATCCAGCAACGCCGAATCAAAAGCGCCAAACTCACGGAATTCTTCGCCAAATGCAGTCGCAGCCTAGTGGCGATGGAAGCTTGCGGGTCATCGCATTACTGGGCCAGGACGATCCGGGCGCTGGTGGCTGCAGTCGGAGACTTCTGCACATTCAAATCCGCGCGGCAGTTCGCCTCATGGGTAGGGTTGGTGCCTCGTCACGTGAGCACTGGCGGGAAGACGCAGCAGTTGGGCATCTCCAAGCGCGGAGACACCTACTTGCGAACCTTGTTGGTCGCCGGCGCAAGGGCCGTGATTGCCCGATTCGGAAAATCTGACTGGATTGAACGGTTGCTGCAGCGGCGACATTACAACGTCGTGGTGGTGGCGTTGGCCAACAAGATGGCGCGCACTGTGTGGGCGGTTCTAGCCAGGGGTATGGCCTTCGATCGGACCCGTTGGAACCCGCTTGAGACGGCGACTGCCTGACCCGTCAGCGCGGCGCGCCACTGACCTACAACACCGATTTGAAGGAGAACCTGCAAAAGCGTATTGATGGAATGACGGTCAAACCGGGTTGGGAAATTCCGATGAATCGCCAGTACCTTGAGTACATCCCGGAGATAGGAACCTCAGCCGCGAATAGCCATCATGGGCAGCAGCAACCACTGCACCAACAGCTCGGATGTACGGCCGCAAACCCTTCAGACCATCACGAAGCAGATGCTTGTTCTCCTAGGGCGGACCATGTAGAGGGCCTGTCCGAGTTTCCGTGTGTGAGGCTCACTGAGCCTTCACCGATTTGGCGAAGGTGAATGAGTATCTTACGTG
>NZ_JBWKZU010000115.1:0-6187 GCF_059424825.1 Acidovorax sp. GW101-11A03
GTCTTCCACTCGGGCCAGCTGGGCAACGAGGCGGCGATGATGCAGCAGCTGCAGTCCGGCGCGCTGGACATGGGCTGGATCCAGGCCGCCGAGCTGGGCTCGCGCGTGTCCAGCATCGCGGCCATCAACGCGCCCTACCTGGTGCGCTCCACACCCGCCGTGGCCAAGCTGGTCAAGCACCCCGCCGCCACCAAGCTGCTGGAGGTGCTGCCGCGCGAGACCGGCACCATTGGCCTGGGCTGGGGCATCACCGGCATGCGCGCCGTGTTCTCCACCAAGGACATCAACCTGCCCACCGACATCAAGGGCATGAAGCTGCGCATCAACCCCACGCCCGTGTACCGCGACTTTTATCAAATGCTGGGCGCAGCCCCCACGCCCATCCCCACGCCCCAGGTGTTTGATGCGATGAGCAACGGCCAGGTCGATGGGCTGGAGGCCGACATCGAGTTCTCGTGGAACCAGCGCTTTGACAAGGTGGCCAAAACGCTGCTGCAGATGAATGCGCTGTTCATGCCCTTCGCCCCCCTGGTCTCCGGCCGCATCTGGCAAGGCCTGGACGCCAAGGACAAGGACCTCATCCGCAAGCTGGTGGCCCAGTCGCTGGATGCGCAGATCAACGACATCGTGACCACCGAGGCCGGGCTGATCGAGAAGTTCAAGGGCACGTCCATTGCGTTCAAGACGGCATCGGCCTTCAACCCCGACAGCACCATCCAGGAGTTCGACAAGCTGTGGCTACCCAAGGCACCGCAGATTGCCGAGCTGCGCAAGGCAGGCGCCAGCCTGGCCTGATGGCAGCGGGGCCGCTACTGCAAGCTACTAAGATGCGGTCCGCAACCCCGCCCCTCACACCCATCTCCCCATGACCACCCGCAGTGCATCCCCCCAGCGAGACCCCGCGCCCAAGCGGCGCGCGGCCGACGTGGCCTATGACGCCATCGAGGCCATGATCTCCACCCTGCAGCTGCAGCCCGGATCGCCCGTGGTGGAGGCCGAGATTGTAGAAAGCACCGGCCTGGGCCGCACCCCTGTGCGCGAGGCGCTGCTGCGCATGGTGTCCATCGGGCTGATTGCGCAGCAGCCCCGGCGCGGGCTGCTGGTGTCGCACATCGATCTGGCCGACCACCTGGACGTGATCCAGACCCGCCGCGTGCTGGAGCGCCTGATCGCCTCCTGCGCCGCGCGCCGCGCCACGGCGCCCCAGCGCCAGGCCATCGTGCAGTGCGCCCAGAAGATGGTGGAAGCCGCCGCACGCGGCCACCTGGACGACTACATGCAGGCCGACCACGCGCTGGACGTGGTGGTGCATCTGGCCAGCCAGAACCACTCGGCCGTCAAATGTGTGCAGCCGCTCATCGTGCAGTGCAGGCGCTTTTGGTATGCCTACCAGCACGAGGGCGAGGTGTCCGAAGGCGCACGCGCCCACATGCAGCTGGCCCAGGGCATTGCCAGCGGTGACGAAGCCCAGGCCATGGCCGGGGCCGAGCAACTGATGGAGTACCTGGAAAGGTTTGCGCGGCGCATCATCGACCGCTAAGCCGCACGGCCCAGCCACCTTCTACTATTTATTTGATAGCTGCTAGCGCTTATCCATCAAGCGCTACAGCCATTTTTATTCATATTCCTCAACCTGAAGCCTTCCGTGGCATTCCGGGGGCGTGTTCCAAGGCGACAGCCTTGCACTCCGAATGGCGCTACCCTGCGCCCCTGTTCCTGCCCAGCCGATAAGAGACACCATGGACACCAAGACCTCCCCCCTCGCCCTGCTGAATGATCCCACCCTGCTCAAGACCGACGGCCTCATCAACGGCCAATGGGTGGCAGGCAGCAGCCGCTTTGATGTGAACGACCCGGCCACGGGCCTGAAGCTGGCCGACGTGGCCAACCTGGGCCCAGCGGACGCAGAGGCTGCCATTGCCGCCGCCAATGCCGCCTGGGGCCCCTGGAAGACCAAGACCGCCAAGGAGCGCAGCATCATCCTGCGCAAGTGGTACGACCTGCTGATGGCCAACCAGGACGATCTGGGCCGCATCATGACCGCCGAGCAGGGCAAGCCCCTGCCCGAAGCCAAGGGTGAAGTGGCCTACGGCGCGAGTTTTGTGGAGTGGTTTGCCGAAGAGGCCAAGCGCATCAACGGCGAAACCCTGCCCCAGTTTGACAACAACCGGCGTCTGCTTGTGCTCAAGCAACCCATCGGCGTGTGCGCGGCCATCACGCCGTGGAACTTCCCGCTGGCCATGATCACGCGCAAGGTCGCGCCCGCGCTGGCTGCGGGCTGCCCCGTGGTCATCAAGCCTGCCGAGCTGACGCCGCTCACCGCCCTGGCTGCAGCCGAGCTGGCGATCCGCGCAGGCATCCCGGCCGGCGTGTTCAACATCCTGCCCGCCGACAGCGACAACTCCATCGCCATCGGCAAGGTGCTGTGCGCGAGCGACGTGGTGCGCCACATCAGCTTCACGGGCAGCACCGAAGTGGGCCGCATCCTGATGGCGCAGTCGGCCCCCACGGTCAAGAAGATGTCGCTGGAGCTGGGCGGCAACGCGCCCTTCCTGGTGTTTGACGATGCCGACATCGACAGCGCTGTGGAAGGCGCCTTTGCCAGCAAGTACCGCAACGCCGGCCAGACCTGCGTGTGCACCAACCGCTTGTACGTGCAGGAAGGCGTGTACGACGAGTTCGTGGCCAAGTTTGCGGCCAAGGTCAAGACAGCCAAGGTGGGCAACGGCTTCGAGGCCGGGGTGAACCAGGGCCCGCTGATTGAGGAAGCCGCTCTGGCCAAGGTGCAGCGCCATGTGGATGACGCGCTGGCCAAGGGCGGCCAGGTGGTGGCCGGCGGCCAGCGGCTCACTGCCCTGGGCTCGGGCCAGTTCTTCGAGCCCACCGTAGTCGCCAACGCCACGGCCGACATGCTGTGCGCCCGCGAGGAAACCTTCGGCCCCTTCGCCCCGGTCTTCAAGTTCAAGACAGAGCAAGAAGCCATTGACGCCGCCAACAACACCGAATTCGGCCTGGCCAGCTACTTCTACAGCCGCGATGTGGGCCGCATCTTCCGCGTGACCGAGGCGCTGGAATACGGCATGGTGGGTGCCAACGTCGGCATCCTGGCTACGGAGCATGTGCCGTTTGGTGGCGTCAAGCAGTCCGGCCTGGGCCGCGAAGGATCGCACTACGGCATGGACGACTATGTGGAGATCAAGTACCTGTGCCTCGGGGACATCCAGAGCGGTAAATAGCCCTGCCCTGTTCACCGTGCCCCATGGTCAAATGCTACTATTTTTATAGCTAATTAGGTAGACGGGGTAGGCGGAGAAGGCCAAAAAACTCAAGATTGGGGTCACCTGAAACCGCTGCGCACCTACACGCAGCGGTAGGCCACTTCAAACCGGCTGACCTGCACAGCCAGCTCCGCCTGCAGACCATACCGCGCACAGTGTTTGTCGGCCGCCTGCTGGGCACCATCCGGGCCCAGCGTGGAGTTTTCCCAGTTGATGGACACCACCTTGTCATTGCCCACAACGATGAACGGCGCGGGCGGTGAATAGGCGCAGCCGCACAGGCCTGCGGCCATCACCACCAGCCAGCGCCGGGCCATCGGGGTCATCGTGTACGTGCGGGTGCTTGTGCAGGTATCCATGCGGGCCGCAGTGTATCGGACGGCCCTTCACGGCTCTCCTCAGCGCCCGGCGGGCCACAGCCGCTTGAGCCGCAGCCCCGCCCACACGGCCACAAACACGGCCACCCCAAAAACCCAGCCCGACAGGGCCCCCGCCATGCCACCCGACAGCAGCGTGCCGATGGTGCAGCCCAGCCCCGTCATCGCGCCCCAGCCCAGCAGCACGCCACCCGCCAGGCCCCGCATGGCATCGCGCCAGGTGGGCCAGCGCGGCGCAAATTGGCGGCTGGCCAGGGCCGCAACAAACGCCCCCGCCACCAGGCCGACCAGCAGCAAGGCATTGGGTGTGAACCAGGTGGACTGCGGCGCGGTGGCGCAGCCTGCAAACCCATCCAGCCCTTCCAGCCGATCGGGAATCCAGCCCTGCCCCTGCGCCCACTGGCGCGCCGCACTGCCCAGCGTGGCTGTCACGCCCAGCGGCCGCATGCGCACAATCGCAAACGCGCCGATCAACCCCACGGCCAGGCCGCCCACCCAGTAAGGCCAGCGCCCGGCCCACAAGCTGCGCCACACAGCGCCCAGGCTGGGCACCGCGCCCCTTGCCGCCGATTCAGCCGCCGCCTCGCGTGCAAAGCCTCGCCACAACCAAGCCGCCACCAGGGCCAGCCCGCCCAATTGCACCAGCAGCGCCCCGTCATACCCCAGGTGCGCGGGCAGCCAGACCACGGGGGCATCGGCCACGCTCAGGCTGTACAAGGGGTTCCAGGTGATGAAGCCCAGGATGAAACCCAGCGCCGAGCCAATGAGCGCAAACGGCGACACTGGGGAGCCCTCGGCCAGCCGGTACCAGTGCGCGCTGATACACGAACCAGACACCACCATGCCCGCGCCAAACGACAGCCCCGCCGCCACCAACACCCAGCTCACCGGGCCGATGTGCATGTCGGGCGGCAGCTTGCCCGGCTGGGGCACGGGCAACCAGCTGCCCAGCACCACGGTATAGCCCACCACACCCACAGCCAGCGCCAGCACGATGGCTAGCAGCCCGCGCGGGTTGCCATCTTCAAACCAGTCGCGCGCGTGGCAGTAAAAACAAAACCGCGTGCGCTGCAGTACCAGCCCCAGCACCCCGCCCGTGGCCAGCGCAAACGCCAGCGTGCGCCCGCCGGGCAGCGCCTGCACTGCGTGGTCTGCCACCCCCAGCGCCACCAACAGCGCCAGGGCGCCCGCGTGAGAAAAATTGATCTTGAACGCCATGAACCTCCCAGGCATAAAAAAAGCCCGCATGAAGCGGGCTGTAAAAAGAGACCCCCTACCAAAATCAGAAACTCTCTTTGTTTTGCATTGCACCTTCTTCCCAAAAGGTTCTGTCGGCAAACCCCATCACTTGGCGGCCCAGATGGTGCCCGCCGGGTTGGTGATGGGCACGCCCACCGCGTTGCCATATTCGGTCCACGAGCCGTCGTAGTTCTTCACGCTATAGCCCAGGATCTTGGACAGCGCAAACCAGGTGTGGCTGGAGCGCTCGCCAATGCGGCAGTAGGTGATGATGGGTTTGCTGCCGTCCACGCCTGCGCTGGCGTAGAGCTTTTTCAGATCTTCGGCCGACTTGAAGGTGCCGTCCTCCTTCACCGCCTGGCCCCAGGGCACATTGGCCGCACCGGGGATATGGCCTGCACGGATGCTCAGCTCGGGTACCCCGGCAGGCGCAAAAATCTTGCCGGAGTATTCATCGGCCGATCGGATGTCCACCAACTTCGCATTGCTCTTGCCTTCGGCCGCCGCCAGGGCGTCGGACAGACGGGCGCGCAGGTCGGTGTTCACCTTGGCCACCTTGTAGCTGGTGGCTGCAAATTCGGGCACGCGGTTGTTCAGCGGCTGGTTCTCGGCCTCCCACTTCTTGCGGCCGCCGTCGAGCAGCTTCACGTTCTTGACGCCATAGATGTCAAACACCCACGCGCCCCAGGCGGCAAACCAGTTGTTGGTGTCGCCGTACAGCACCACCGTGGTGTCCTGCTTGACCCCGGCTTTTGAAAGCAAGGCCTCAAACGCCTCCTTGCCCACGATGTCGCGCCGCACCCGGTCGTTCAGATCCTGGTGCCACGAAAAGTTGACGGCGCCCGGTACATGGCCTCGCTCGTACAGGCCCGGGTTCACGCTCACCTCGACGATGCGCACCTGCGGGTTGTCCAGGTTTTGAGCCAGCCATTCGGTGGTGACCAGGGGGCCTGCGGGGATGGGGGTGGCGGCCAGCAAAGAACCGCTGAACAGCACCACGCCCCCCGCCATGCAGGCGCGCAGCCATTGGCGTCATGGGACTTGCGTTGAAGAACGGTGTGGTGTGGTCATCGGATTCCTTTCGGTGTCTGTGGAGTGCCTGCACCGCAGGGCAGGTGAAAGGAATTTAGAGCCCAAAGACCCTGCGCCCAACCAACAAGATCGGCTATGCATATGCGGTTTGCGCACTTGCACGAACCGCTTTCAAGCTGGAAGCCGAGCCTGTCAGATGTTTTGTGTGTGAGGCATAGCATGTCAACAAGGAGCATGAATGCCACGCAAGACGAAGACAAC
>NZ_JBWKZU010000116.1:0-6081 GCF_059424825.1 Acidovorax sp. GW101-11A03
GCAGAAGGCACCGCCTGGCCAGTTGCTGGACGAAATCGTCAAGGCCTTTGTGCTGCCCGTGTTGGAAGTCGCCAGCCAGCCCGCAGGCCACCACTTTCTGCGGCTGCTGTCGCGCGGCATGAACGACCACCTGGAAGAAGACGAGCCCATCATCCGCGAGCTGTTCGACCCACTGGCCCATGCGTTCATCGATGCCATTGCAGCCGCCCTGCCCCAGGCCACGCGCAGCCAGGCCGCGTGGTGCTACCAGTTTGCACTGGGGGCCCTGCTGCACCACGTGAACGACCAGCGCATCGAGCGCCTGTCGTACGGCCAGAACCAGCCCGGCGACGAAGCCACGGCAGGGCCGCTGCTGGTGCGTTTCATCGCACAAGGCATGCGCGGCGCCTGTGAAGGCGCAGTGCACTGACGCCAAGCAGCTGACATCCCCCGCGCCCACTACAGCACTGCCGCGCGAGCGCCGCATGCCTGGCACAGCCACGCCCATTTTCCTGGCCCCGGCCCACCGCCACCCCCGGTGGCTGGGGCCCTGCGCTGCCGCCCCACCCCAGGCGTCGGCGCAGCAGACCGGCGCGCCCTAGCCGCCGCGAACCGGCGCACACAACGCGCTGACGCCCTCCCCCGTTGAACTGCGTTTTCGGAACAGCCATGGCTGCGCCGTGGACCGGTTCGCCCTTCGCTTGTCCCTCCGCCATCGAAAGACACCATGAAACCTCACACCTCTCCCGCGCCCCAACCCTTCCACTCTCGGGCCCGCCTGCATTGGGCACGCGCCCTGGGCACCGCTGCAGCCCTGTCTGCCACCACACTCGCCGCACAAGCCCAACCCGCCGCAGGCCCCGGCCTGCAGCTGTATGGCCTGGTCGATGTCGCCGTGGGCCGCTTCGCGGGCCCCGCCGCAGGCATCAATGCGCAGGACCGCGCCGTGACCAAGCTGGACGGTGGCGGCATGTCCACCAGCCACTGGGGCCTGCGCGGCACCGAAGACCTGGGCGGCGGGCTGTCTGCGCAGTTCGAGCTGTCGTCCTTTGTGCGCAACGACTCGGGCGCCACCGGTCGCAGCGATGCGCTGCCCGCACCCGTGAACGTAGCGGCCGACCCCGTGTTCTCGCGCGCCGCCTGGGTGGGCGTGTCGCACCGCGACTGGGGCCGTGTGCGGCTGGGCAATGTCACGTCGCTGTTGTTCTTGAACGCCATCACTTCCAACGCGTTCGGCGACTCCACCGTGCTGGGGCCGCTGAACCTGGTCACCTTCATCGGCAGCCCGCTCACGGGCGGCACGGCATGGGCCAACTCAGTGGTGTACGACAGCCCCAGCATTGCAGGCTTCAATGCCTCGGTGGCGCACGCTATCTCTGAAGGCCAGGGCGGCGGCAACAGCGCGGCCCGGCTGGCCTATGCCCAAGGCCCGTGGGCCGTATCGCTGGCGTGGCAGAGCGTGAAGAAGAACCCCGGCACCTTCGCCGACGGCACCTCGCCCAACGACACCCGCGCCTGGCAGTTGGCCGCGTCGTACGACTTCGAGGTGGTCAAGCTGTTTGCCCACCTGGGCCGCATCGACAACCGGGGCACGGCTGCTGCGCCGCTCAACGTTTCATACCGCGTGTGGGACATCAGTGCATCCATGCCCGTGGGCGCAGGCCGCGTGCTGGCAGGCTACGCCGTGCGCCGCACCAGCGACACCGTGGGCCCCGTGCCCGCCACGGTGGCGGGCGGCAACGTGGAACGCAAGGTGTTCACCCTGGGGTACGACTATTTCCTGTCCAAGCGCACGGACCTGTACGCCATGGTGATGCGCGACAGCACCCAGACCCGCACGCTGCCTGCGCCACCCTCGGTGGTCAGCGCTCAAGGCACCAGCTTTGCCGTGGGGTTGCGACACCGGTTCTAAGCCACATCACAACGGTTGTCTCCAAGTTTCAGGGCACCTTTGGTGCCCTTTTTTTGGGTGGCAGGACTGAAGAACGCTTCAACCGGGCATCACAGGCTGGCGCAGCACACAGGCGAACTCTCCGATGGTGCTGTCGTAATCCCAGCGCTCGGCCACCCGCAGGCGCTGGCTGGGTGCCTCGCCCGACACTTCTTCGCGCAGCACCACCAGGCTGTTGGGGCAACCGTGCCGCAGGCGGCGCGACACCGCCGTGCCCGCGCGGCTGGCCCACAGGCCGGGCAGGGGCTGCAGCACACCGGGCTCGTGCACATGGCCCGACAGCAGCATCTGCGCACCGGCTATGCGCCAGCGCTGCAGGGCTTCATCGGCGCGGTGCGGGCGGTGGGCACGGTCACTGGCATCGCGGGCCACCAGGGGGTGGTGGCTGGCCACGATGCGCCAGGCCTCGGGCGGGGCCCGCGCCAGCAGGGCGGCGACATGATCGATCTGCACAGACGACAGGCTGCCACGTTCGTGCCGCCAGGCGCGCGTGGTGTTCACGCCCACCACGTAGAAGGGGCCCATCTGGCGCACAGGCTCCTGGTCCACGCCAAACTGCTCGGCAAACCGCTCGTAGGCCCGGCCCCAGCGCAGCCACCAGGCAAACAGCGGCAGGTCGTGGTTGCCCGCCAGCACCAGCGTGCTGCGCGCATGCAGGCCCTGCACAAACCGCGCGGCCTGCGCAAACTGGCTGGCGGTGGCGCGCTGGGTGAGGTCGCCTGAGACCACGGCCAGGGCCACACCCAGCCGCTGTGCCAGGCGCTGCGCGGCCGCACATACCTCGGGGTCGTGCGCCCCGAAGTGCAGGTCGGACAGGTGCATCAAGGCGGGCATGGCGTTGGTGGTCAGACGGGTATCAGCCCAGGGGCAGGCGGTGCGCCGGTCTCGGCCACTGCTGCTGCCAGTGCAGGCTGCGCCGCATCATCGCGCACCAGCGGCGACGGCGCCACCAGCCACAGCGGCCGTTTGCCAACGCGAAAGTGCAGCGGCGGCGCCATCCACTCGCGTTCGCCATCAAACGCCACCTTGACCTGCGGCGGGCGCCAGCTGGTCGGGGCCACCGTCAGCTCGGTGCAGGCAATGCTGGTCACGGCACCGTCCTTGTCCAGCTGGCCGGTGGCGGCGTTCCACACCGTGCGGGCCGTAGCCCAGCGGCCCTGTGGCTTGAGCATCACCACGGCCAGGTGCCCGCCGTCGGCCACCTGCTGCGCCTGCGGCAGGCCCATGCGGTCCAGCTGCAGCGGGTTGTTGCCCACAAACAGGGTGGCAACCAGATGCTCCTCGTGCTGCACCTCGGCGCCGTGGTGGGTGGTCATCACCACGCGCCAGCGCCTGCCTGCTGCGGGGCGGAACAGGCTCCACACCGCCGATGCCACCGCCACCCAGCGCGAGCGGCCAAACCGCTTGGAGGCCCGCTCGCGCTCTGCCAACAGCTTGGGGTACAGGCCCACGCTGGCGTTGACAACGAACATGCGGCGGTTGACATGACCGACCTGCACGAGGCGCATGTCCCCCGCGTGCAGGGCCTGGAGCAGGTCTTGCACCGCCTGCTCCGGGTCCAGCGCCAGACCATGCTCGCGGCTGAAGTAGTTGAAGGTGCCCATGGGCACCACCCCCATGGGCACGCCCGCGTGCAGCGCGGCCGCCGCCACGGCGTTGATGGTGCCGTCGCCACCGGCGGCCACCACCAGGCCGCCATCGGTGCGCGCGGCCTCGGCAGCATCACGCGCCAGTTGCACGA
The DNA here is from genome assembly GCF_059424825.1 of Acidovorax sp. GW101-11A03. NCBI lineage: Bacteria > Pseudomonadati > Pseudomonadota > Betaproteobacteria > Burkholderiales > Comamonadaceae > Acidovorax > Acidovorax sp. GW101-11A03. The sequence goes on from NZ_JBWKZU010000116.1 coordinate 3,672, forward strand.
TATCGCCGCGCTGGTGGGGCACATGCCACACCACGTCGTGCGCCTGCAGCGCCGCCACGCCTTCGAGCTTGGCGCGCAGCAGGTCCAGGTCGGCCCCCGGCCGCTTGGGCACCACCAGGTGGATGGGGCCACGGGGTTTGGGAGGATGGGGGTGGTCGGAAGGGGTCATGCAAAACTCTGCAACAAACAAGAACAGCCCCACACCACAAAGGGGCAGGAGCCGCAGGGTCGCCCATGGTCGCAGCCAGGCGCGGTGCCCGCAGCCGGTCGCAGCGCCATCGCCGTGTCAGCCTGCGCCGACACATGCCTGCACCGTGCGCGCAATACACCCACCACGTCCCGGGATGCTGGGAACTTCGGTACAACCTTCGGCTTCTTTCCCTGGTGGTGCAGGCAACTGCATCTGCAAGACGTTGGAAACCGAAAGAGAAAGGACCACCCCGCACCATGACGACGACCGTCCCTGCCGCGCCATCCACTGCCTCCACCGCATCCGAGCTGGGCACCTTGCTGGCGCAGCACCCCGTGGGCTGGTGGCTGGCGGGCGTATTGGCCCTGGCGCTGCTGGGCGCCGCCGCACTGGCGGGTCTGCGCGCCCTGCGCCACCACGCGGGCCCGCCGCTGAACCGTTTCTTTCCTGCGCAGGCCCCCACCCTGATGCTGGTGGCCATGGCCGCATCGGCCTGCGTGCTGGTGCTGGCGGGCGCCACAATGGCCGAACTGGCCGAGAGCGGGCGCACCCAGGGCCCCTGGGGCGTGCTGGACGACACCATCGCTGCGGGCTTGCGGGCCCAGGCCGACACCGCCGTGCTGCAGGTGTTTGCCACCCTCACCCACCTGGGCGACACCTGGGTGCTGGCGGCCCTGGCACTGGTCGTGGCCGCCGCTCTGTGGTGGCAGCAGCACCGCCTGCTGGCCATGGGCTGGCTCGTGGCCATGGCGGGCAATGGCGCGCTGACCAAGGTGCTGAAAAACCTCTTCGAGCGCGTGCGGCCCGAGCACACGCACGGCCTTGCCGAGGCCAGCGGCTACAGCTTTCCCAGCGGGCACAGCAGCGCGTCGATGGTGGCGTATGCCATGCTGGCCTACCTGGCCACGCGGCTGCTGCCGCGTGGGTGGCACCTGCCCGCCGCGATGGTGGCCGGTGCGCTGATCTTCACCACCGGCTGGAGCCGCGTGGTGCTGCAGGTGCACTACGCCAGCGACGTGCTGGCAGGCTGGCTGCTGGGCGGCACCTGGATGGTTTGCACGGTGCTGATCATGGAGAGTGTGTCGCGCTGGCGCAGTCCGGCCCTTGCCGCCGCTGCAGCGCAGCGCCCCTGAGCCTTCAGATCGCCACGAGGTTGCGAATGCCCTTGGTTTCCATCTCGCTGCCCGGACCGCGCGCGATGACTTCGCCGCGCTCCATCACCAGGTACTCGTCAGCCAGCTCCTGCGCAAAGTCGTAGTACTGCTCGCACAGCAGGATCGCCATCTCGCCCTTGTCGGCCAACATGCGGATCACGCGGCCGATGTCTTTGATGATGCTGGGCTGGATGCCTTCGGTGGGCTCGTCGAGGATCAGCAAACGCGGGCCGGGGGCCAGGGCGCGGGCGATGGCGAGTTGCTGCTGTTGCCCGCCCGACAGGTCGCCGCCCCGGCGCTTGAGCATCTGCTTGAGCACGGGAAAGAGTTCGTACAGGTGCGGCGGCACGGGCGTGGAGCCGCTTTTGTAGGCCAGGCCCATGCGCAGGTTTTCTTCCACCGTGAGGCGGCCGAAGATTTCGCGGCCTTGGGGGACGAAGCCGATGCCTGCGCGGGCGCGGTCGTAGGGGGTGGCTTTGTCGATGGCTTTGCCGTCGAACTGGATGCTGCCGCTTTTGATGGGCACGAGGCCCATGAGGCTTTTGAGCAGCGTCGTTTTGCCGACGCCGTTGCGGCCAAGCAGGACGGTAACTTTGCCGGGGGTGGCGGTGAGGCTCACGTCGCGCAGGATGTGGGAGCCGCCGTAGTACTGGTTGATGTTTTGGACGGTGAGCATGGTGGGTTTTAGAGATTTTTTGGCCGTTTGCGCCTGCCTAGCAAGCGTCTTTAGCTATCAATTTGAGAGCGCTTCTTGCCATCGCAGGAAAGGGCGTTGCCATGCTGCGGCGCTTGCTGTTCGTTCGGGCTGAGCTTGTCGAAGCCTTGGCGTGCTGGTTGGAAAAGCATGCTTGGGTTCAGGGCGGGAGCCGGGGTGTGCGCCCGGCGGCGCAGTAACTTTCTTTCGTCTCGCCGAAAGAAAGTCACCAAAGAAAGGGCGACCCTACACGCTGCGTCCCTTCGCTTCGCTGCGGGCAACCTGCGGTGCTCGGGCGTGGGGCGCGCTGCGGAACTCGCTACGCGCTGCGCGCTTCGCTCGGACAACCGCAGCGAGTCAGAGCACGAAGCA
>NZ_JBWKZU010000117.1:0-6034 GCF_059424825.1 Acidovorax sp. GW101-11A03
GCCATGGACCGGCTCATCGTGCTGGACGCTGGCCGCATCGTCGAAGAAGGCACCCACGCGCAGCTGCTGGCCCAGGGCGGGGTGTATGCACGGCTGTGGGGGCACCAGAGCGGCGGGTTCCTGGGGGAGTCGGACGAAGACTAAAGGTCTGTTTGCGATCTCGCAGGGGGTCGCTTTGGAGCGCCATCGTGATGGACGTGGACGCTTCGGATGTGCAATGCAAGCTCGTGCCAATGCAAGCAGCCGGAGCGCCAAAGCTTCGAGTTCATTGGCCCGATTTCGCTCCAACCCTGCGGGCGGTGGTCTCTGCGAGTGGTCTGCGGCGTTGCGGCGCTTGTGGATCGCCGGGCTATCCACTGCGCACCGCGCCTTGCACCCCATCCCGCAAAGACCGCTGCGCGACCCCGGGGAGATCGTAAACAGGCTCCAAGCCACCTGGGTACATATTCCGGATGCTCCTGAACACTGAGTTCATTGCGACCTGACCACTCCGCCGGCACCGATAGCAGGCCGACGCCCCCTTTTCAGGTGCTCTTCTACGGCAGAATTCGGCCAGTAGCAGTCGGTGGTGGGTTAAAGAAGCAGACATTCAACGTTTGACATGAGGGGTGGCTTGCGACTTGCCGCAAGACATCCCCTCGATGGAAGGGTTAGACCGCATCAGTGCTGACTCCTTAACGCAAGGTAGTAGCCTGGTACTGCTAGACCCAAGGCGAGAGCGAACACCTTGGCCCCGCGGCGACAGAGGTTTTTGCCCTGCTCGTCATAGCGATCGGACTCAAGGAACCACCAGAGGGTCCATCCCACGACGCGATCCTGTTCCGTTGCACTGGGCAGGTGCTTGATCGCTGCGAGCCCCAGCGCACAGTAGTACAGCCCCGCGCCAATAGAGGCAACCACTAACGCCCACCCAATTAGCACTGTCGTTGCCATGCGGTCTAACATAATGTAAACCGCACCAAGCCGCAGGCCATATCTGGCGCTTGCGGTCTAAACTGGCACGCAGAAAACCCCGCAAGGGGCTTGTAACCTAGCTTTGTGGCACGTGAGCTGCATGAAAAAGCACTACTAAATTCAGCCATGAAACCCGCCGCCCCTCCTGTGTTGCGCGCCACACGGTTGCTGGATTTGGTCCGTGAGCGAATTCGTTCCAAACACTATAGCTTTGCGCATGGGGCTGGGCCACGCCATGGAGTCGTTCATCGTCGAACGACGGCTTTGTGGCTGTGCACTGCCCAACTGCTCTGGGCCCAAAGCGGTCATCAAGCAATCTTGCGAATTGGCGATAGCAAACTTGTTTGAGGTGCAGCTAAGGGACCATGCCCCATGCTGCCCGAGCTTCCAGCAGTGGAGCCAAAACAGCGAGCACGTTGGCAGCGCTTTGTCGAGGAAGCTCCCACGAAGGGTGCTGCATGTCCTTGAGTGACGCAGCTGCATTTGGTCCACCGCTTCGAGCTTCCAAAGGCACCGATCGGACACTTTGCCGTAGCACTTCGATAGCGGTTTTTTGCTCCGCTGAAAGAGGCATGGAAGGATCTGTCAGCAGAGATGTTGGCTGGAGCAGGAAGTAGAACAGCTCGCCTGCGACAAGATAGTTGCCCTGATCGGCGCAGCACTCTTCCGGCGTCATAGCGAGAGATCGCACGTGGCCGATGTACCACGACACTTCCGAATCGAATCTCTGAATCACATCCTGTGATGGCGGGGGCAATGACGAGTGGTCCATTCGATCTTGATTGTCCGGTTGTGACCGCATCCTGCCACGCGCTGCTCCTTATCTAAGGCGGTAGCCACCTGGGTTTTCTGCCTCTTCGTCCCGCCGAGTTGCGTAGAACACCTTTTTCTCTTCGAGTTCGTAGAACAGTTGTCCATGGATTCCCATCGCCTGAGCTTTGACCACGCGACGAGCCCAAAGCGCTTCAAGCGCACGGTTGAGAGTTGCGTCGTCGCTGACGCGCTCATAGACCTCATCAATGAATGCGATGTCTTGCCCGTCTAGGAAGATGAGCGCGAACTCTTCATCGGTGGCGGCAAAGATGTCGTACACGCAGTTCACTGCGCCGTCGATAACCTGAATGTTCTTCATGGACGCGGGGAGCAATCGAGATTGGAGGTCTGCTGTTGGCCGCTTGCGGCCGCTGACGGAGGATACCTGCTGTAGGCGTTCATGACGCCGGACTGACCGGTCGTCATCACCGGACTACGCACCTGGGTGACAGCCTGTCGCCCAGGCGGCTGTGCAGCAGGTGCGGTGTCTTTACGGTGGAGGTTTTCAACGACCGGATGGAAACCCACCCATGATCAAAGTCACCGCCGTTTACCGCTGGCGCGAAGGCGCCACCTTCAACCACGACTACTACCACAGCGAACACATGCGCATCGCCCGTGCGGCGCTGCAGCCGCTGGGCCTGGTGCGGCTGGAGAGCGACCGCGTGCTCTACCCCGGCGAGCCCCGCCCGGGCCAGGTGGTGGCGCTTACCAATGCCTTCTTCAGCGACTTGAAACAGGCCCAGACAGCAGCCAAGCAGACGATGGCCGAACTGGCGGCTGACATCCCCAACTACACCAACATCCAACCGGAGTCTTACTTCGCGCAAATGCTGCCGCACGAAGTGCCGGGCGCTTAACGCCGCCCTTTTAGTGCAAATGCGGAACCGGGTGGCCGCAGCCGCCCGGATTTAGTTGATAATTCATTCTCATTAAACACCGCCCCACAGCAAACCTCCATGGAACGATTCACCCGGCAACGCACAGCGATCTATGCCGTGGTCGCTAGCGCGCAGCGCCCGCTATCGCCGCAGGAGATCCTGGAGACCGCCCAGGTGTCGGTGGAGGGGCTGGGCTTGGCCACGGTCTACCGCAACCTCAAGGCGCTGCGGGAGGATGGTGCCATCGAAGCAGTGCAACTGCCCGGCGAAAGCCCACGCTACGAGCCCGCAGGCCAGTCGCACCACCACCACTTCCAGTGCACGCAGTGCGCGCGTGTTTTTGATGTGCATGCCTGCCCGGGCGACTTGAAGGGGCTGGCGCCACAGGGATTCCAGGTGCAGCGCCATGAATTGACGCTCTACGGCCTGTGTGCGGATTGCGCGCAGGCAGCATGAGCGCGAGGGCCGTCGCATTGCCCCGCCCCCAGGCGGGGCTACCCCAGTGGCTGGCCACCGCGCTGCTGTGCGCGTGGTGCGCCTTGTGTATCTTGTTTACCCAGACACTTGGGCTGGTGCACGGCATCGCCCATGGCCCGGTCCACGGGGATGTTGGCACGCAGGCCACACAGTCTGTTGGGGCCCACGCTGAAGCGCCCCACCACGCCCACCACGCCCACCCTGGGCATGCCGCTGGCAATGCGCAGGTCGCGCCGGGAGCGTTGGAAACCCTCTTCTCCCAGCACGAAGACGCCGAAGACTGCCGCTTGTTCGACGCCCTGGGCCAGCAGCCGAGCGCCGCAATGGCCGGGCCTGTGCACCCGCCTGCAGTGCCCCCGTGCATGCAACGGCTGCGGCGCCTGGAAGGCGCTTTTGTGGCGCGCTGGGCCACGCTGTTTGACGCGCGCGGGCCGCCCTTGTCTCACTGATCCCCTCGGCAACCCACCTGCGACCGGCGGGCATGCGCAAGCACGCGTGTCCCCCTGCGCCAATGCGCCCACACACCCTTATCGGGCCGCATCGACCTATTCAGTGAGAAATAACCATGAAACATTCATCCCTTCAGGGCGGCCTGGCGCTGCCCCTCGTTTTGGCATTGGCCGCTTGCGGCGGCGGCAGTGATGGCAGCAGCGAAGCGCCCCACCAGGACACCCGCATCGACACCGCAGGCCGCCTCGCCGTGGCCGAAGACGCGGCCACCGCGCTGCGCATCTATGACCTGGACAGCAGCGCCGTAATGGCGAACATCCCCCTGGCCAACCCGCCGTCTGCCGTGTATGCCAGCCCCGGTCGGCGCTATGCGCTGGCCTTCCAGCGGCCGCAGGACACGGTGCAGATCGCCGATGCGGGCATCTGGCAGGAAGACCATGGCGACCACCTGCATGACTACAAGGCCGCACCCAAGCTGCTGGGCTTCCGCATCACCGGCCCGCAGCCCACCCACTACGACGACCGCGCGGGCCAGGCCAGCATCTTCATGGACGGCCGTGCGCCGTCGGCCGTGGCCTCGGCCACCGTCTTCCAGGATGCCGATCTGGGCGCGGGCCGCGTGGGCGCGGGCATCAGCTTTGCGCAGCCCATGCATGGTTTTGCTGAACCCAACGGCAACTTCCTGGTGGCCACCTACCGGGCGCCCGATGCCACTGGCCCCACCCAGGCGGAGATCTACAGCCGCCAGGGCGCGCAGTACACGCTGGTGCGGCGCCTGGATGCGCAGTGCCCCAGCATGCACGGCAGCTTTACCAGCGGCGGCACCACCGTGAGCGGCTGCGCCGACGGCGTGCTGGCCGTGTCACCCCAGGCCATGGGCGCAGCAGCCGCCACCAAGATCGCCACCCCCACGGGCGTGGGCACCATTGCGGGCCACCCCAAGCTGGGGGCGCGATTCATCGGCATTGGCAACGCGGGCACGCCCTCCACCACCCGCTTCTACGACATCGACACGGCGGCAGCCAAGGCCACCCCGGTGGCCATCACCGGCTGGGCCGACGGCCGACTGCGCCGCGCGCACGGGTTTGACCGCGCGGGGCGCACCTTCTTTGTGCTGGACGACACCGGCGCCCTGCATGCGCTGGAGCGGGGGGGCGCAGGCTGGGTGGTGAAGAAGACCATTACCGGCGCTATCCCGGCCATGCCCACGGCGGCGCCGTTCCCGGCCTTTGCGGCCAACGAGGCGCGCGACGAGGTCTACCTCTCCGACCCCGGCGCGCGCCAGCTGGTGGCCATCAACACCACCACCCTTGAAGTGGCGCGCCGCACTGCGCTGGACTTCCGACCCACCTACCTCGTCTGGCTGGGGATCGCGAGATAAGTGAGCACGGCGCCTAGCGTGCGCGAAAGGCCTTGAACAGCAACCCCAGACACACCGCCATGCCCAGCAACGGGATGGCGGCCAGCAGTGCCACCACCGCGCGCGCCAGGGGCGACCAGTCAAAGTCGCGCGCCGTGCGCCAGGCGCCGAAAGCCGCCACCAGGCCCAAGGCGAACATGCCCATGCGGAAACTCGCGCCGGGCTTGAAGAAGGCGAGCAGCAGCACGCTGGCCACGCCCACCCCCAGGGCCACATGGCCCAGGTGCAGTGAGAAGCCCGAGCCCTGAGTGTCTGCGTCGGTGTCCTCATCCTCGTCGTCGTTGCGTGTGCTGCGCGCACGGCTGGGCGCAGGCCGGGGAGCCTGCGGCGCCGCACCACCGGTCCGGCCCCAGTCCGATGCAGACAACCCGGCAGCGGCTGTCGAAGCAACAACTGCCGCCGCGGGCGCCGCGCCCCCTGGCGCCGCCACGGCGGCCGCCAGCCCGCGCTGCTGCAGCACGGCACACAGACGGCCGGGCTCGCGCAGGGCCACCACCAGCGCCCGCACGGGCCCCTGCTCCTGCGGCTTGATGCCCAGGTCGGCCACCTGCATGGTGGTGCCTCGCGTGTTGGCCAGCATGAACAGCGCCTTGGCCACCTGCACGTCCTTGGGGCCACCCTTGCCGCTTTCAATGAAGGTGCCCAGGTTGTAGGTGGCGTCGGCATGGCCTGCCTCGGCCGCCTGGGCGTACCAGGCGCGCGCCTGGGCCAAATTGACAGGCCCGCCATAGCGGCCATGCTCGTCGCTGGTACCCAGGTGGAAGGCGGCGTGCGGGTCGCCCTCGCGTGCGTACCAGCCGGGCAGGTCGCGCAGGGGGTTGCCGGTCCACACCACCGGCGCTGCCGCAGACCCGTGCGAGGCCGAAGCCATGGGCGCCAGGCTCAGGCCGCCGGGCGATTCCGCCTCTTCCTGGGCCTGCTGCTTTTTCTGCGCCCGCAGGCGTTGCTCTTGCGCGGCGGCGTTCCACTTCGCGGCCTCCTGCATGTCCACCGGCCCGCCCCAACCGCGCTCATGCATCAGGGCGAAAAGGCGTTTGGC
>NZ_JBWKZU010000118.1:0-5959 GCF_059424825.1 Acidovorax sp. GW101-11A03
GTTCCTGCCCATCACCGACGAGGTCATCACCCACGGCCTCTCGCCCGACATCCAGGCCGACCGCTACGTGCCCGACCTGGCCGAGCGCGGCATGTGAAGGCCCTGAAGAACTAAAGATTCGAATAAAAACAGGCTCTACCGCCTGATGGTCATGCCTTTTGAGCTATAAAAAATATAGCAATTGGCATGCGCAAGACCTTGGTACCAGACCATGAACTTTCAGCAACTGCGCTCCGTGCGCGAGGCCGTGCGGCGCGGCTTCAACTTGACCGAGGTGGCACACATGCTGCACACCTCGCAACCCGGCGTCAGCCGCCAGATCCGTGAGCTGGAGGACGAGCTGGGGGTGGAGATTTTTGTGCGCGCGGGCAAGCGCCTCACCGGGCTCACGCCGCCGGGCGAGGTGCTGCTGCCCACGCTGGAGCGCCTGCTGCTCGAAGCCGACAACCTCAAGCGGGCCGGGCAGGACTTCAGCGACAGCGCGCAAGGCCGCCTGTCGGTGGCCGCCACGCACTCGCAGGCGCGTTATGCGTTGCCCCAGGTCGTGCGCGACTTCCGCGCCATGTTCCCGCAGGTGTCGCTGCACCTGCACCAGGGCTCGCCGCGCCAGGTGGCGGAGATGCTGCTCTCCGGCGAGGCCGACATCGGCGTGGCCACCGAGGCCCTGGCGGGCTACGACGCGCTGGTCACGCTGCCCTGCTACCGCTGGACGCACAGCATCGTTGTGCCCCCGGGCCACCCGCTGCTGGCCCACCCCGGCCCCGTCACGCTGGAGCAGCTGGCCGACCACCCCATCATCACCTACGAACTGGGCTACACCGGCCGCGCGCACATCGACACCGCGTTTGCCAACGCGGGCCTGGCCCCCGACATCGTGCTCACTGCCATGGACGCTGACGTGATCAAGACCTATGTGGAGCTGGACATGGGCGTGGGCATCGTCGCCTCCATCGCGGTGGACGAAGACCGCGACCGCCACCTGCGCATGATCGACGCGGGCCATCTGTTTGAAGTGAACCTCACCCGTCTGGGCCTGCGGCGCGGCGCCTGGCTGCGGGGCTATGCCTACCGCTTCATCGAGAGCTTTGTGCCCACGCTGACGCGGGACGTGGTGGAGCAGGCAGTGGTGCAGGGGGGCCGTGGCGTGGAGGAGGGCGACGGATGATGGTGGGGCGCACGCAAGAGCGCTGCACCTGCATGCGGGGCTGAATGCCTCTCCATTTGTAACTTCCACCATGCAGAACATCGGCCTCTGCGGTGGGCGCCGTGAGTGGTGCTGTGGGTGGCGCTGTGGATGGTGCGATGGCGGCCTTGCACGGGCGTTGCGTGCCGCACTTAATTCCCTTGCCCCGGTTCGCCACTTGCACTAAGCTGGTTTTCACTCGATGGATTGAACCCACACGGCGCCCGCCAAGGCCCGCTACAGAGGCACCCGCGGCGTCGGCAACGATTGCAGAGGGGAGGCTGCGTTGGGCACCACACCAGATTCTTTGGACAGTTCGGCCGACAGAAGCTCGGCCTTCCTGTCAACGCTGTCGGCAGACAAGCGCCATTGGCGCATGGCCGGTGCGGCGGTGTGCGTGTCCTTCCTGATCTTTCTGGCCATTGCGCCTTTTGCGCGCACGGCTTTACCGCCGGTGGCCGCCTTCATTCCGGTTTACCAGACCGCACTGGTCACCAATGACCTGATCACCGCCGTCCTGCTGATGGGGCAATACAGCTTCTTGCGCTCCCGCGCGCTGCTGGTGCTGGGGGCGGGCTACCTGTTTTGCGCTTTCATGGCGGTGGCGCATGCGCTGAGCTTTCCGGGGCTTTTTGCCCCGTCGGGCGTGCTCGGGGCCGGGCCCCAGACCACGGCCTGGTTGTACTTCCTGTGGCATGGCGGGTTTCCGCTGTTTGTGCTGGCCTATGTGTGGATGAAAGAGCGCGGGGCCTCCGAGCTGGGTGTAATGGAGACAGCGCAGGCGACAGGGGCTGCGCGCAGTGGCATTGCGCTGGCCGCATTGGGGGCGCTGGCGCTGACCGTGGTGCTGGTGCTGCTCACCACCGTGGGCCACGACGCCTTGCCGGTGCTGATGCGCGGCAACCAGGACGACACGGGCAAGCTGCGGGTCGCTTTTCTGACCTGGACGCTGTCTTTGGTGGCCCTGGTCTGTCTGTGGCGCAAGGCGCGCAGCGTGCTGGACCTGTGGCTCATGGTGACGCTGGTGGCCTGGCTGCTGGACATTGCCCTGGCAGCAGTGCTGAACGGCGCGCGGTTTGACCTGGGTTTCTACGGCGGGCGTGTCTATGGACTGCTGGCGTCGTCGTTTGTCCTGATCGTGTTGCTGCTGGAAAACAGCCGCATGTATGCTGACCTGGCCCATGCCAATGTGCGCGAGCGCCAGCGCAACGCCGAGCTGGAGCTGGCACGCAACGAGGCCAACGCCGCTGCGCAGGCCAAGTCCAACTTTCTGGCGGCCATGAGCCACGAAATCCGCACCCCCATGAACGGCGTGATCGGCATGATCGACGTGCTGGCGCGCTCCAGCCTCAAAAGCCCGCAGGTTGCCATGGTGGACCTGATCCGCGACTCCGCCTTTTCGCTGCTGAGCGTGATTGAAGACATCCTGGATTTTTCCAAGATCGAGGCCGGCCACCTGGGCGTGGAAGACGAGCCCATGGCGGTGAGCGAGGTGGTGGAGAAGGTCTGCGCCATGCTCAACCGTCTGGCAGAAAAACAAGGCGTTGAACTGACCCTGTTCACCGACCCCGAGATCCCCCCCGTGCTCCGGGGCGACGCATTGCGCCTGCGGCAGATACTCATCAACCTGGTCAACAACGCCATCAAGTTTTCGGCCGGGGGGCGCACCGCAGGGCGGGTGGCGGTGCGCGCGGTGCTGGTGCAGCAAGAGCGCCAGCGGGTGACCCTGGAGTTCCAGGTCATCGACAACGGCATCGGCATGGGCGAGGCCACCCTGGCCACGCTGTTCACGGCCTTCACGCAGGCCGATGTGTCCACCACCCGCCGTTTTGGTGGCACGGGCCTGGGCCTGGCCATTTCCGGCAATCTGGCGCAGCGCCTGGGCGGCAGCATTTCTGTGACTAGTGCGCCGGGCGAGGGCTCCACCTTCACGCTGCGCCTGCCGTTCACGCGCGCAGAGTCTGCGGGCGGCAAAACGCCGTCGGTGCCGTCCCTGGTGGCGGGCCTGTCCTGCCTCATCATCGGCAACGGCAAGACACTGTCGGGTGACCTGGTGGCCTATCTGGCCAAGGCGGGCGCCCACACCGAGCATGTGGAGAACCTGGACGCAGCCAGCCACAAGGTGCCCAGCCTTGCGCCGGGGCCCTGGGTCTGGGTGGTCAACACCGACGCCGAAAGCCCGACCTCGCTGGACAGCCTGCGCGCCGTCGCGCGCTCCAATCCGGGGTTGACCGTTCACTTTGTGGTGGTGGGGCATGGCCCTCACCGGTATCCGCAACAGATCGACGCCGACCGCGTCTCCATCGACGGCAACGTGCTGACCCGCAGCGCGCTGCTGCGGGCGGTGGCCGTGGCGGCGGGCCGCGTGCCGCACCAGGACGAAAACACCGCGCTGGTGCCTGCACGCTATGTGGCGGCGCCGGTGGCCTTGTCGCGCGAAGAAGCACGCCGCCAGCGGCGCCTGATCCTGGTGGTGGAGGACAACGAAATCAACCAGAAGGTCATCATGCAGCAGCTGTCGCTGCTGGGGCTGACCGCCGACCTGGCAGGAGACGGCCTGCAGGCGCTGATACGCTGGCGCAGCGGCGACTACGCGCTGATCGTGACAGACCTGCACATGCCGGGCATGGACGGCTACCAGCTCACCTCCGTGATACGGGCCGAGGAACAGGAGCGGGCCAACGCCCGCATCCGCGCGGGCGAGCCCGTGACCCCGCCGGTGCGCATCCTCGCCCTTACGGCCAATGCCCTCAAAACCGAGGCCCAGCGCTGCAAGGACGCGGGCATGGACGACTACATGAGCAAACCCGCACCCCTGTCGCAATTGCAGGAGCTGCTGGAGCGCTGGTTGCCCAAGCCCACATCCAACGCAGACCCTGCTGCCGAGCCACCCAGCGCCATGCGCCCACTCGCCACCGGGCCGGTAGATATCCAGGTCCTGCGCGGCCTGGTGGGCGACGACCCCCAGCTCATCCGCGAGTTTCTGCAGGCTTTTCGCAGCAGCGCCGCACGCATTGCGCAAGAGGTGGAGCAGGCCTACCGCGCCGGCAGCGCCGCCAAAACCGTGGCGGCCGTGCACAAGCTCAAGTCGGCCGCCCGCTCGGTGGGGGCGATGGCGCTGGGCGATCTGTGTGCCGACATGGAGCAGGTGGGCGCGGCTGGGCAGATCGACGCGCTGGCACTGGCATTTGAACACTTCAAGCGCGAGATGGCGGCCACAGACCAGCATCTGGCCGAACTTTTGTCCGACAACGTGCAGGATGGTGGTGCGCCATGAGTGCCAAGTCCGACATCCACATCCTGGTGCTTGACGACGAGCCCTTCATGCTCAAGCTGCTGGCCCAGCAACTGGCCAACCTGGGCTTTACACAGGTTGCCACTTGCGACAACGGCCAGGCCGCACTGGGCAGGGTGGACGATGCGGCGCAGGCACCGCAGCTCATCCTGTGCGACCTGAACATGCCCGGCATGGATGGCATGGAGTTTGTGCGCAAGCTGGTGGAACACCGGTACACCGGCAGCCTGATCCTGGTGAGCGGCGAGGACGAACGCACCCTGCAATCGGCCCGCACGCTGGTGCAGGCCCATCACATCGAGGTGCTGGGCAGCCTGCACAAGCCCGTGTCGCCACAGGCACTGTTTGCCCTGGTGGAGCGATGGGTGCCACCCGCCCGCGTACCCCAGCGCCTGCAGGGCAAGGGCTACAGCGTCGATCGCCTGGCCCTTGCCATCCAGACGGGGGAGCTGGTCAACCACTATCAGCCCAAGGTCTTGGTGTCGAGCGGCGAGATGGTGGGTGTGGAGACCCTGGTGCGCTGGCGCCACCCCCTGGACGGCATGGTGTACCCGGACCAGTTCATCGGCATGGCCGAGGCCCACGGGCTGATCGATGCACTCACCCAGGCGGTGGTGGCGCAGGCACTGAAGGACAGCGCCGCCTGGGCCCTGCAAGGCCTGAAGTGCAAGGTGGCCATCAACGTGTCGATGGACAACCTCGGCACGCTCGACTTCCCCGAGCAGGTCACTTCCGCTGCGGCCGCTGCGGGCGTCGCGCCACAGTCCATCGTGCTGGAGGTGACAGAGAGCCAGCTGATGAAGGACCTGCGCGCGCCGCTGGAGATCCTCACGCGCCTGCGCCTGCGCCGCTTCAAGCTGTCCATCGACGACTTTGGCACAGGCCACTCATCGTTGGCCCAGCTGCGCGATGTCCCGTTTGATGAACTGAAAATCGACCAGAGCTTTGTGCACGGCGCCCACCACAACGAAACCCTGCGCGCCATCTTCCATGCCAGCCTGCGCCTGGCCAAGGAGCTGGGCATGGAGGTGGTGGCCGAAGGCGTGGAAGACGCCGACGACTGGAGGTTTCTGCAGCAAACGGGCTGCGACCTGGCCCAGGGCTACTTCATTGCGCGGCCGATGGCAGCCGAGGCCATTCTGGAGTGGCGGGACGGGTGGCAGCGGCGGTGGGTGCTGGAGGGGTTGGGGGCGCCGGGGGGGTGATCCTGGACAAAAAAACTAACCAAATCGGCCGTCTGCGCGCGATGGATAAGCGCTGGTAGCTATCAATTTGATACTAACCACCACGCAGCCTTCAGCGTGGCATACACCCCGCAAACCCCTTGGGGCCCGCTGCCGACACCTCGGCCAGTGTGACCAACTCCACCCGGTCGTTCTGCCCCGGCATCTTGGTCAGCCGCTGGCCGTTTTGCCAGCGCCACTGCTGGCCGTCAAAGCTGTAGATGAAGGTGTGCGTGCGGTTGGAGAGCAGGTGCGCGG
>NZ_JBWKZU010000119.1:0-5934 GCF_059424825.1 Acidovorax sp. GW101-11A03
GGTCAAAAAACCATTCCTGAACCGGGTTCGGTGAGTCGCCTTGCGGGTTCGGCTCATCGATGGGGTGAACTGTACGCGGGTAAAGGTCACAGAAAAACCACTGAGTCGCGAACTAACTGTTCCAGTATTGGAAACAATCAGGGCGGAACTTTTCAGGGTTTACCCAAGCCTGACTGCCCGGAGTGGGCGAAAAGCGGGCTTTAGCCACCCATATCCCATGGAAACCCTGATGCCAATTTGGAACGGTGGGATCGGCGGTTTTCCTGCCCGAAAAGCGCTGTCGCAGCAGGTGATCGTGCGAGCCCAGGCCGTGTAATACCGCCCTTGGCAGGCCGTGGGCAGCGCTTGATATGCATCAAGACAGTGCCGTGCCGAAGAGCGTTTTGTTTGAGTGCCCTGCAAGAGAACGTCATATAGTCCGAGGTAACGATTTGTTGTTCCTCGCATGACAGACCCCCTCGATTCGGCGGACATTGACACCGCCGACAGCCCCCATTACCTGCGCGCGCTGACCGACATGGCCGACCGCCGCACGGTGGTGGCGGACGCTGCCATCTACACCGACAACGGCATCAAACTGGTGGAGAAGGGCGCCCGCATCGACAGTCGCCTGTATGACCGCCTGGTTCAGCACAAGCTGCGCGAGCCCATCGACCGCCACCTGTCCATAGAAAACCCTGTGGACGTGCCCGCCCTGCTGGCAGCCGGGCAGGCGCTCATTGCAGAGGAGGCCTTGCCCAACATGCTGGCCGAGGCGCTGGGCCCCTCGGCGGCCCGCCTGCTGGCGCCGCTGCGCTCCTTGCCCCTGCCAGCGCCCATGGCCTGCAAGCTCACGGTCATGCGCGACCAGCGTCCCGAGTTGTTCGAGCACAGCCTGCAGATGATGACCGTGGCCATGTTTCTGGGCATCAAGAGCGGTCTGGCAGAGCGCGACTGCGGCACCCTGGCGGCTGCGGCCTTGTTGCACGACCTGGGCGTGCTGCACATGGACCCGGCCTGGAGCGACCCCGACCACAAGGTGGTGGGTGTGCAGCGCAAGCACCTGGTGGCGCACCCCATCACAGCCATGCTGATGATCCGCGACACCAAGGTGTACGCCCGTGCCGCCGAGGTGGCGGTGCTGGAGCACCACGAGCGCATGGATGGCAGCGGCTACCCGCGTGGCCTGGCCGGTGCCGACATCACGCCCATGGGGCGCATCCTGTTGCTGGCCGAGGTGGTGACAGCGTTCTACGAAAAATACGAAGACATGCCCGCGCAGCGGCTGTCGCTGGTACTGCGGCTCAACCACCGCAAATTCCCTTCCGCGCTCGTGGCCCACATCTTGCCGCTGCTGCAGGAAGAGGTGGCGCGCGAATCGGCCCTGATGCCGCTGGGCAATGATGCTCCGCGCCAGATTGACCTGCTGGCAGAAGCCTTCACTTATTGGGACCAGCTCAAGGCCGCCTTGCCCCCAGGGGCTGCCAAGGTCCCGGCAGACAGCGCCTTTGCATTCACCGACTCCCGCTTGCTGGCCTTGCAGAAAGCCTTGATCGAAGCGGGTTCCCACCCCCGGCACCAGGGCGAATTGCTGGCGCAGTTGCAGGGCGATGCCATCGGCATGGCCGAAGTGGCCCTGGTGGGGCGGGAGGCGCTCTGGCAATTGCAAAGCATTCTGAACGCCAGCCACCGCCGCTGGCCTCAGCTGTCGGACCGCACCACGCCCATGGATGCGGCCGTGGCCGACTGGTGCGATTGGGCGCTTCGGCGGCTCTGATACGCCCCAAGGCGCGTGCAGAGGGCACCCGGGTGATCCCCTGCCGCGCAGGCTGAATCGTTTCCCCGTCGCCACGGAGTCAACCGGTTGGCTTGACCGTGGCAGGCACCCTCAGGTCTCCTTGGCCTTGCCCGTCAGCACCCGCAGGCCCGAGCCCCTTCGATGCTGTGGCCTTCCTCGCCTGGCTCGTCAGGCTTCAAAATACTGGTTATATTCACAGTATTCCTGTTCTTTGAAGCTTTGCCCCCGCCATGCCCGCGCCCAGCCTGTCCTTGCGGATTGCGCTCGATCTGCCCTCTGCCGTGCCCGGTGTCTGGCATGCTGATGCCTTGGGTGCGGGCCCGCAGGCGACCCAGCCCACCGGGCATGCGCTGCTGGACGCCCAACTGCCCGGCGGGGGCTGGCCGGTGGGGGCGCTGTGCGAGGTGCTGCAGCCTCTGGCGGGCCTGCATGAGTGGCAACTGGTGCTGCCCGCGCTGGCGCAGGCCACGGCCCGCCGCGCAGGGGCCGTGGTGGCGGTGGCACCCCCTTGCGAGCCCTTTGGCCCGGCACTGAAAGCGCAGGGGCTGCCGCCCGAGCGGCTGTGTGTGGTGCGGGCCGACAGCGCCCGTGCGGCATTCTGGGCGGCCGAGCAGGCGCTGCGGTGCGGCGATGTGCTGGCCGTCATGGCCTGGCTGCCGCAGGCACCTGCTGCAGCTCTGCGCAGGCTGCAGCTGGCGGCGGCGCAGCAACAGCAACTGCTGTGGGTGTTCCGCCCGGTCAGCGCTGCGCCGCAGGCGTCGCCCGCCTTGCTGCGGCTGCAGGTGCAGGGGCTGCAGGTGCAGGGGCTGCCCGCTGGGGCATCCACGTCTGCCGCGCCGGGCCTGCAGGTGCAGATTCTCAAGCGCCGGGGGCCGCCCCTGGTGCAGGCGCTGGATCTGCCAGGCTGCCACCCCCGGCTGGCGCAGGCCCTGGCGGCGCAGGCCGAGCGCCGCCATGCCGCACAGGTGGTGGCCCGCGCCATGGTGGCGCGCTACAACGCAGCGGCCCCGGGGGGGCAGGCGGCGCCCATGCGCTCGGAGCCCGCAGTGGTGGCGCTGCAGGGGAGGGGGCATGCACTGGATCGCATTGCCGCTGCCATGGCGGGATGAGCCCGCCACCAGCCCGGCTAGTACCGGGGCGGCGGCTGCGGCTGGCACGATGGCTGCGCCCGCCGCAGGCTGGTGGGCCCTGCGTTTTACCCCGCGCGTGGCGCTGGTGGATGGCGACACCGTGCTGCTGGAGGTTTCGACCACCGAACGACTCTGGGGCGGGCGTGATGCCTTGCTGACCCTGGTGTTGCAGGCCTGGGCCGAAGCCGCTGGGGGGCAGGGCGCTCTGCCGAAACCCCCGGGCATGCTGCCCCTCTGGGGCAGCGGCCCCACCGCGCTGGTGGCGCAGGCCTGGCTGCGCATGGCACTGGCCGGGCATGCCCCCCGGGGGCAACAAGGCCAAGGAGGTCAAGAAGGATGGCCAAGGCAACAAGAGCCAGCGGTGCACACCCTGCCTTTGCACACCCTGACCGCCTTGCGCCCGCATGTGGCCAGCCTGGAGCGCATGGGTTGCCGAACCTGGGGCGCCTTGCGGGCGCTGCCGCGTGTCGGGCTGGCCCGGCGCCTGGGGGCCGGGGTGCTGCGGGTGCTGGACCAGGCCCTGGGCGAAGCCCCCGAAGCTCATGCCTGGCTGGAGCTGCCCGAGCAGTTTGCGCTGGCCGCCGAATTGCCTGCGCTGGCCACCTCGGCCGATGCCCTGCTGTGGAGCGCCCACCGCTGCCTCACGGCCCTGCAGGGCTGGCTGCAGGCGCGCCAGCAGGGGGCGCTGGAGCTGGAGCTGGCCTGGCGCCACGACCTGCGGCGCATCGACGGGGTGGTGATTGCCCCCACGCAGGCCCTGCAGGTGCGTACCGCCCAGGCCACGCAGGACATGGCGCACCTGCGGCGTCTGCTGGCTGAAAACCTGGCGCGCACCACCCTGGCCGCACCGGCCAACCAGATCACGCTGCGCCTGCTGGAGTCGGCCCCGCTGCCGCACCGCAGTGCCAGCCTGCTGCCGCCCGGCGATCATGGTGGCGGTTGCCATGGCGGTGCCGACAACCCTGCGTCCCCAGGCGAAGCCTTGCACCAGCTGCTGGAGCGCCTGTCGGCCCGCCTGGGGCCCGAACAGGTGCAGGCCCCCGTGCTGATGGCCGACCACCGCCCCGAGCTTATGCAGCAGTGGCGCCCCGCAGCCGAGGTGCTGGGCCGCCCATCCACCCGGCGCTCTGCCGCCACCAGCGCAGGCGGCGGGGCCGAGGCCGCGCTGGATGCCAGCCCCGAAGCCTTGCTGCTGCCCCCCTGGCTGCTGAACCCGCCCCAGCGGCTGGCCGTGCAGGGCAACCGCCCCTGCCACCACGGCCTGCTGCGCCTGCTGGCCGGGCCCCACCGCTTCGAGGCGGGCTGGTGGGCTGCGGGCGATGGCGGGGCAGACGACCCCACACACACCGGCCTGGCCTTGCGCGACTACTTTGTGGCGCACAACGCGGTGGCGGGCCTGGTGTGGGTGTTCCGCGAGCGGCTGGCGCCACCGCCCGATGGCTCGCAGGGGCTGGCGCGGCCTCCCCGCTGGTTTCTGCATGGTGTGTTTTGAAGCACCCCTTGTACGGCTTCCCCCGCTCTCGCAGCGCTGTGTGCTGCGGGCAGGAGGGCGCTGCCAGCGCGGCGGGCGGCCCTTGTGCGGTGGCCCTCGCCTTGGGCGCGCCAGCTTCAATCCAGGTGGGTGGCGCGCAGCGCCATAGGGAATGGAGATGACTGCATTCTTGCCGGGCTATGCCGAGCTGCACTGCCTGTCCAACTTCAGCTTTCAGCGCGGGGCATCGCACCCGCACGAGCTGGTCGAGCGCGCCGCCAAGCTGGGCTACCAGGCCCTGGCGCTGACCGATGAATGTTCGGTGGCCGGCGTGGTGCGCGCCTGGAAGGCCGCCGAGCCCACGGATCTGCACCTCATCGTGGGCAGCGAGTTCCTGTGGGGCGACCTGCGGCTGGTGGCCCTGGCGCGGGACGCCGAGGGCTGGGGCAACCTGTGTGAGTTCATCTCGGCCGCGCGCAGTGCGGCACCCAAGGGCCAGTACCACGTGGGCCCGGCCAGCCCCTGGCACCTGCTGCAGGGGTGCGAGCTGCTGCTGGCGCCTTGCCGTAAACGCTTTGATGCTGCGGATTTGATAGCTATTGAGGCATATCTGTCGCGCGCAAAGGCCTGTTTTGACTCAGGTTTTGACGGACACATCTGGCTGGCAGTCGAGTTGCACCTGGCCCCCGACGACGGCCTGTGGCTGGCCACGCTGCAGCGTGTGGGCGCACAGCTGGGCCTGCCGCTGGTGGCGGCGGGCGACGTGCACATGCACGCCCGCTCGCGCAAGCCGCTGCAAGACGTGATCACCGCCGTGCGCCTGGGCTGCAGCGTGGCCGAGTGCGGGTTTGCGCTGCAGCCCAATGCCGAGCGCCACCTGCGCCAGCGCGTGCGGCTGGCAGGCATCTACCCGCCCGATCTGCTGGCGGCCACGCTCACGGTGGCCGGGCGCTGCACTTTCCAGCTGGACGAGATCCAATACCAGTACCCGCTGGAGACCGTGCCCCAAGGCATGACCCCCGCCCAGGCGCTGGCCTGGCTGGTGCAGACCGGCGTGGAGGGCGAGTACCCGCAGGGCGCCCCCCAGCGGGTGCTGGACCAGATCCGCAAAGAGCTGGATCTGATCGCGCACTGCCAGTACGAGATGTACTTCCTCACCGTGCACGACATCGTGCGCTACGCCCGCAGCAAGAACATCCTGTGCCAGGGGCGCGGCTCCGCAGCCAACTCGGTGGTCTGCTACATGCTGGGCATCACGGCCGTGCCGCCCGAAAACACCCACCTGCTGTTCGAACGCTTCATCAGCAAAGAGCGCAAGGAGCCGCCCGACATCGACGTGGACTTCGAGCACGACCGGCGCGAAGAGGTCATTCAGTACATCTACGACAAATACGGCCGCGACCGCGCCGCCATTGCCGCCGTCGTCACCAGCTACCGCACGCGCAGCGCCCTGCGCGATGTGGGCAAGGCCCTGGGCGTGGCGCCAGCGCTGGTCGATGCGTTTGCCAAGGACCACCACTGGTTTGACGAGACCTTCGCTGCCGACCGCCTGCAAG
>NZ_JBWKZU010000120.1:0-5725 GCF_059424825.1 Acidovorax sp. GW101-11A03
ACCCAAAGCGGGTGCTGTTTTAGTTCGGGCGTCGCTACGGCACAGCCAGAACCGATTCGTGAAGAGCGTCCCTAGCACAGAAAACCCCATGAAACAAATCGTGCCACGTTGATTTACATGAGGCCAATGCTCGGCACAGACGTAAAGAAACCCGCTGGTTTAGGGCGGGTCTTTTTAGCTCTGGCGGAAACGGAGGGATTCGAACCCTCGATGAGGCTCTACACCCCATACTCCCTTAGCAGGGGAGCACCTTCGGCCACTCGGTCACGTTTCCAATCCCGCTATTATGCCTCATTTCGGAGGCGGTTCAGGCAGCCTGGGCGGTCTGCGGCTCCAATGTGAAGGCCTCGCGCAGGCTGCGCACAGCCAGTTCCATCTGCGTTTCATCGATCACCACCGAGGTCCTGGACTCAAAGGTGGAGATCATCTGGGCCTGGATGCCCGCTTCACGGAGCGTGCCGAACACCTTGCCGGCCACACCCACTTGGCTGCGCATGCCAGTGCCGACGATGCTGACTTCGCAAACACCGACATCCCCCACGACTTCCAGCGCGCCCAGCGCGGGAAGCACTTGATCCAGCAGCAACTCCACGGTGCGCACGCAGTCGCTGCGGTGCACGGTGAAGCTGAGATCGGTCTTGCCGTCCTTGCCCACGTTCTGGACGATCGCGCCCGAGTCGATGCGGGCATCGGCCATGGTGCGCAGAACATGGCTGGCAATGCCGGGCTGGTAGGGCACACCGAGCACGGAGACCTTGGCCAGGTTGCGGTTGACGGCAATGCCGGAGACGACGGTTTGTTCCATTTTTTTGATTCTCAAGGTACTGCGGTGGGCGGCTTGTTGTGCACCGCCGTGTTGCGCGTCTGCAGGGCGGCCCACCTATGGGCTGGACCAACCAATCCCCGGGCCTGAGCGCACCACAAAACCACGCCCCACCTTGATGTGGATCTGGTGGCCACGCGTGGTGCAGGCCTGGATCTGGTCGAGCAACTCACCCAATTGCGCCGCAGCGGGCGTGGTGTGATGGGCCTGGCGCAGCCAGTGGCGCAGCACGTTGGCCTGCCTTGCACGGCTGAGTCCCTGCAGGGCCTTGATCTGCGGGGGCACACCCACCAGGGCCAGGTCCTGCTGCGCCAGCTCGTGCAGCAATTCGGCGGCCTGGGCGGCGTTGTCGGCCGAGCGCGCAAAGGTGTCGCGAAAGGATGGGAATGCCGCGTCCAGCGCAGGCAGTAACTGGGCACGGATGCGGTTGCGCGTGAAGCGCTCGTCGGTGTTGGTGGGATCTTCTACCCAGGCCTGGTCCTGTGCGCGCAGCCAGTGGCGCACATCCGCCCCTGCCACCTGCAGCAAGGGGCGGTGCCAGACGATGCCCGCGCGCTCCCAGCGGGCGGGCATCGCGGCCAGGCCCGCCACGCCCGCGCCGCGCGACAGTGCCAGCAGCAGGGTTTCAGCCTGGTCGTCGGCATGTTGCGCAATTGCTATTGATTTGATAGCAACACCTTGTATATGGTCGCGCGCAAAGGCCTCAAAAGCCTGGTATCTGGCCTGCCGCGCCGCGTCTTCCGGGCTCTGGCCGGGGACATGGCGGGCATCGAGGCGCTGCACCACCAGCGGCACGTCCAGCCGCTGGCACAGCGCGGTGCAATGCTGCTCAAAACCATCGGCTGCGGCCTGCAAGCCATGGTGCACATGGATGGCCCGCACCTGGCCGGGCCAGCGCCGGGCACAGGCCAGCAGCAGGGCGGTGGAATCCGCGCCCCCGCTGAGTGCCACGGCCAGCGGCAGCGCGGGCGCAAACGCCTGCAGAGCAGCTTCGAAGGACTGAGTCATGCCAGCGGCCCTCGCGCCGGGCGGGGGCATGGCTGGGAAGCAGAGGCAGGATCAGCAAAACGAACAGGGCAGCGGGGCATGGGAGCCGATTATCGCGGGCGCCCTCGCCTGCCCTGCGCGCCCCAAAAAGCAAAAACGCCTCAACCGCCGGGCGCCGACAAACGCGGTGCCGCGTGCGACGCGTCGGTGGACAGGCGGAAGGTGCCCACCACTTCAGACAGCCGCACCGACTGGTCCTTGAGGCTTTGCGCGGCTGCGGCGCTTTCCTCCACCAGTGCGGCGTTCTGCTGGGTCATCTGATCGAGCTGTGCCACGGCCTGGCCGACCTCGTTGATGCTGGTGCTCTGCTCGTTGGTGGAGGCCGTGATTTCGGCCATGATGTCCGTGACGCGCTGCACCGAGGTGACGATGTCGTTCATGGTCGTGCCTGCGTCGTGCACCAGGCGCGAGCCGTTCTCGACCTGCTCCACCGAGGTGTTGATCAGCGTCTTGATCTCGCGCGCGGCCTCGGCACTGCGCTGGGCCAGGCTGCGCACCTCGCCCGCCACCACCGCAAAGCCCCGGCCCTGCTCGCCCGCGCGGGCGGCTTCCACGGCGGCGTTCAGCGCGAGGATATTGGTCTGGAAGGCAATGCCGTCAATCACCCCGATGATGTCGTTGATCTTGCGGGAGGCGGCGTTGATCTGGTCCATGGTGGTGACCACATTGCCCACCACCTGGCCGCCGTGCTGGGCCACGTTGGACGCCTGGGCCACCAGCTGATTGGCCTGGCGGGCCGCATCGGCGTTGTGGCGCACGGTTTCGGTGAGCTGCTGCATGGAGGCCGATGTCTCCTGCAAGCTGGACGCGGTGAGTTCTGTGCGGCCGCTCAGGTCGTGGTTGCCGGTGGCGATCTCTTCCGCCGCCACGCGCACCGAGCTGCTGGCATCGCGGATCTGCGCCAGCACGCCCGAGAGCTTGCCTGCAAAGCTGTTGAAGCTGGCGGCGATCTGCGCCAGTTCGTCCTCGCCATGCGTGTCAATGCGGCGCGAAAGATCGCCATCGCCCGCTCCCACCTCGTGCATGGCGTCGCGCACCTGGGTGAGTCTGCGTAGCCGCTGGGTCAGTACCGTCGCCAGCAGGGCGACGGCTATCGCGAGCACCACGATGCTCGACAGCACCGAGGTAGTGAGCATGGTACGAATGGGAGCCATGGCTTCCGACTCATCCAGCGCCACCACCAGCATCCAGTTGGAGCCCGCGATCGGTGCCACGGTCAGAAGGCGCTGACGTCCATTGATTTCCACGGGCACCATCGTCTTGGACTGAACCGCTGCGGTGAGCTTGTCGCCGGACAGATCCTTGGACAAATCGGACAGGGGTTTCAGCGTCAGCGCGGCGTCCGGGTGCGCAATGATCTTGCCGTCGGCGGAGGCCATGAAGCCGAAACTTGTGGGCGTGGGCTTGACAGACGCTACGGTGGCCACGACCGACTCCATGGACACATCCCCGGCCGCCACGCCTTTGAGTGCACTGCCCGCCCCGACAGGGGTGGCAAACGTGACGACCAGCTTGCCGTCCGAAGCTGAAATGTAGGGCGGCGTGATGACGGATGCACCGGCCGCCGCAGCCTGCTTGTACCAGGGCCGAGCAGTGGGATCGTAGTCGGGGGGGAGGCTACGCTGCTCGGAGAACACGTACTTCTTGTCCGCATACCCGAAATACACGGTAGAGAACTTGCCAGCATCGCGCAGGATGGCCAGAGTTTTGACGGGATCCGGATCTTCAAAAGCGCTGATGGATGCCGCCACGATCATGGCCTTGGCACGCCCCCACTCCTCAATGGTTTCCACATGGCTCTTGGCGGTGGCCAGGCTCTCCTCTTGAAGCGCATCGCGCGCTTGGCTGCGCGCCACCAGAAAGTTCGCCACCGTCAGCACCAGCAGGGCCAGCACCAGGCAAATTGTGGACAACACCAAAATCTGCCCCTTGAGGGACTTGAACATCGACATGCGACACTCCTTTGGCCCGCAGCGAGCCATCGAAACATGCTACATCTTGTTGCAACATGTACGCCATAGGGAAATGCCGACGGCGTGTAGCCCGCCACCACGCCCCCAACCCAAAGTGGCCCAGAAACGACAACGGCTCCTGTTGGGGCCGCATTGCAAGCAGGTCACCAGTGCGACCGGCTCAGGAAGCAGGGGTATTCAGCGGCTATCGGCCTTGGTGTCGGCGAAGCGGCCGTAGCTTTGCAGGCGCTCGTAGCGGCGGTCTAGCAGGTCCTTCACCTTGAGGTCGGCCACCTGGCGGAAGGCATCGCCCAGCGCGCGCTTGAGGAAGGCGGCCATCTGCTTGTGGTCGCGGTGGGCGCCGCCCACGGGCTCGCTCACGATCTTGTCCACCAGGCCCAGCGCCTTGAGGCGGTGGGCCGTGATGCCCAGCGCATCGGCGGCCTCCTGGGCCTTGTCGCTGGTCTTCCAGAGGATGGAGGCGCAGCCTTCAGGGCTGATCACGGAGTAGATGGCGTACTGCAGCATCACGACCTGGTCGGCCACGCTGATGGCCAGCGCGCCGCCGGAGCCACCTTCGCCAATGATGGTGGTGATGATGGGCACTTCCAGCTGCGCCATCTCGAAAATGTTGCGGCCGATGGCCTCGGACTGACCACGCTCCTCGGCATCGATGCCAGGGTAGGCGCCGGGCGTGTCCACAAAGGTGAACACGGGCAGCTTGAACTTCTCGGCTGTCTTCATGAGGCGCAGGGCTTTGCGGTAGCCCTCGGGCTTGCTCATGCCGAAGTTGCGCATGGCGCGCTCTTTGGTATCACGGCCCTTCTGGTGGCCGATGACCATGCAGGCGTGGCCATTGAAGCGTGCGAGGCCACCCACGATGGACTGGTCATCCGCATAGTGACGGTCGCCGTGCAGCTCCACGAAGTCGGTGAAGATGTCGCGCACGTAGTCGAGCGTGTAGGGGCGCTCGGGGTGGCGGGCGATCTTGGTGATCTGCCAGGGGGACAGCTCGCTGTAGATGTCCTTGGTGAGTTGCTGGCTCTTCTTGCTCAGCTGGTCGATCTCTTCCGAGATATCGACGGCACTCTCGGTCTGCACGTAGCGCAGTTCTTCAATTTTGGACTCCAGCTCTGCGATGGGCTGCTCGAAATCCAGAAAGGTCTTTTTCGCCAACGTTGTTCTCCTTGGGGCTCGCGCCGGGCGGCTGCCACGATGAATGGCACGCACTGTAACCGACGGTTAACGATTTTTGGTCAAACGCGTCAGATGGCGTCAGTAAGCAACCGGCTGCGGGTCGAGCGACCGCCAAATATACCAAGTCGCCACACTGCACCAGGGCTTCCAGGCCTCGGCCACCTCGCGGGCGTCGCTGCGGCTCACAGGGTCGCCCGAGAAGTAATTCTGGCTGATGCCGGTGATCAACCCCGGGTCGTCCAGGGGCAATACATTGGGCCGCATCAAATAGAAGATCAAAAACATCTCAGCCGTCCAGCGGCCGATGCCGCGAATGGCCACCAGCTCGGCAATGATGGCCTCATCCTCCATCGCCGCCCAGTCCTTCACATGCAGCTTGCCACTCTCGAAGTGCATGGCCAGGTCCACCAGGTAGTCCACCTTGCGGGCCGACAGGCCAGCGGCGCGCATGTCGTCGATCTTGAGCTTGAGCACGCTGGCGGGCTTCATGCCACGCGGCAGCAACGCCACCAGGCGCTCCCACACCGCCTGGGCGGATGCCACCGACACCTGCTGGCCCACGATGGAGCGCGCCAGCGTAATAAAAGGGTCGCCTTTGGTCTGCAGCGCGGCGTCGCCAAACTGCGGGATCAGGCGCTTCATCACCCGGTCTTTTTTGACGAGGTGCTTGCACGCCTCGGCCCAGTAGTCGGGCGTGGCCAGCACC
>NZ_JBWKZU010000121.1:0-4923 GCF_059424825.1 Acidovorax sp. GW101-11A03
GCGTTGCCCAGCGCTGCCTGCTCGGTGGCGTGCAGGATGGGGTAGGGCAGGAAGGGGCGTCTTTCAAACACCAGGTCCATCATGGCGCGGAAGGCTGCGGCGTCGTGGGCGACCAGCGGGCGCTGGCCTGCGTCGATACGCCGGTCCATGGTGCTGGGCTTGGGCGAGCGGATGCCATGGGGCGCGCCGATGAAAGCCACGCTGGCCACGCGCTCGGGATGCCGCAGCGCAAACAGCGCGGCGATGGTGCCGCCCATGGAGTTGCCCGCGAGGTGGGCCTTTTCGATGCCCAGCGCGTCCAGCAACGCGCCCAGGCGCTGGGTGTGGGCGGCGTAGTCATAGGGCTGATCCTCCAGCCGCGTGCTCTCGCCAAAACCGGGGAAGTCTGGGGCAACCACCCGGTACTGGCCGGTAAGGGGGCGCGCAAAATCCACCCAATGGTCCTTCTCCGCAAAAATGCCGTGCAGCAGCACCAGGGGCGTGGCGCCTGGGTTGCTGGGCGCCGGTTGGGAGGGCGCACCGCTGTCCAGGTAGTGGACGGTGTGCAGCGCGGCAGTGATGGTTTTTTCTTCCATGCCCGCGAGGCTGCGGTTGAGGTGAAGCAGGGGCTCCTTCAGCAGCGACGGCGCGCCGTAGTAGAAACCCACGCCGCCAATGGCGAGGGCGGCAGCAACAGAAATGAAGGCAATGCGTTTCAAGAACCAGTCTCCAATAGAACGATGGGGTGCCGTGGTGCTGCGCTGTGGGCGCGCGCCGGGGCCGACCAAGGCTACCGACAACCGTGCCGCAAGACTTGTAGGTTTGGGCTATGCCGCAGCGCAAGAACACCCTGACGCTGGGCGCTGACCGCGCGCTGTATACGGGCGAGATCCCGGCCACAGGCTGGCATTGCCATGCGTCGCCCGTGCTGCTGATGGGGCTCTCGGGCCGGTTTGCACTGCACTGGGGCGCGGGGCTGATGGAGACCTGCCACAGCGCGCTGGTGGATGCCGGGGTGGAGCATCTCTTCGACCCCTGCGGCGAGGTGGTGGCACTGGTGTACCTGGAGCCGGATTCGCAAGAGGCGCGCGGCCTGCGCAGCGTGTTCCAGCGGCAGGGTGGGGTGCTGCTGGATGTGGCGGCGCCGGTGGGGGCGCGTGCGGCCATGGAAGGCCATTTGCGTGCCTTCGATCTACCGGCCCTGCTGCACCGCCACCTGCTGCGGGCGGCGCCCCCGCTGGACCCGCGCGTGGCCCACAGCCTGCACGCCCTGCGCCGCCCGCAGCACGAGCAGGGGCGCCTGGCCCGGGCGGGGCTGGCGTCTGCGGCACAGCTGTCGGCCTCCCGCTTCAACCACTTGTTCCGCGCTGAAATGGGCGTGAGCCTGCGCAGCTACCGCGTGTGGTCGCAGGTGCGGCTGGCCATGGCCGGGCTGGCAGCCAGCCCGCGCCTGACGGATGCGGCGCTGCACGGCGACTTTGCGGACTCGGCGCATTTCAGCCGCATGTTCCGCCAGACCTTTGGCATGACGCCGTCGAGCGTGCTCAAACCGCTCAAGCAGGTCACGCTGATTGCATAAAGCGCATCACCCGCCTACACGCCGCGCCAGCGCGCTGGCGGTCAGGGCGCGGCCCGCTGACCATACATCTGCGGCCTGGCCATGCTGGTACACCGCTTCGCTCGCAGCGCGCAGCGCGCTGGCACCAGCGGCCAGATGTGCGCCCACCATGCCCGCCAGCACATCGCCCGTGCCCGCCGTGGCCAGCCGCGCATTGCCCGTGGGGTTGATGGCGGGGACGCGGCCCGGTGCGGCAATCACGGTGCCCGAACCCTTGAGCACAGCCACGCAGTTGAATTGGTCGGCGAGTTGTTGCGCGGCATCCAGCCGGTCGGCCTGGACCTCGGCGGTGGTCAGGCCCAGCAGGCGGGCAGCCTCCAGCGGGTGGGGGGTGATGACCGTGGGTTGCCCATGCTGGCCGCGCGCCACCACCAGCGCGTGCAGGGCGGCTTCGGCAGCGATGGTGTTGAGTGCATCGGCATCCAGCACCAGGCGCGCGGCGCGGGGGATGACCTCGGGGAGCACGCGTGCGATGGCTTGGCCGCCGCCGCAGCCGCAGACCATGGTGAGCTGTTCCAGTGCCAGCGCATCGAAGCGGCGGAACATCAGCTCGGGCTGCTGCGCGTCGAGCTCCTGGTGGCCGCTGTCGAGCAGGGCCACCAGCACCCGGCCTGCACCGTTGTGCAGAGCGGCCGATGCCGCGAGCAGGGCGGCACCCGCCATGCCCATGCCGCGCGCTGACAGGCCCTCGCCACCCACCACGGCCACGTCGCCAAAGCTGCCTTTGTGGCTGGCGTGGGCGCGCGGCGCGGGCAGTGGCGGGCCGCAGAGCCAGGCCGTGGGCGGCTCGTGCCCGGGGTGGGCGCCCAGGTCGTCCCACCACACCTGGCCCGCAGCGTCGCGCCCGGCGGCGGTGAACAGGCCGGGCTTGAGGGTCAGCAGGCTCAGCGTGTGGCGTGCCGGGTTTGGCGTGTGTGGATGGTGATGCTGCACAACCTGGGGTGCAAAGCCCGCTGCAAACTGGCCGGTGTCGGCATCCAGCCCGCTGGGCAGGTCCACCGCCAGCACGGGCGCCGGGGTGTGCTGCAGGGCGTGTTGGCAGGCCCGCAGTCGCGCATCGGGCACGCGGATGGGGGCGTGGGGCGATGAGGACACGCCGATGCCCAGCAGCGCGTCAATGCACAGATCCTGCGGGCCCAGGTCGGCGGGGGGCGTGTCGGCCCACGCCACGCCCGCAGCCAGGGCGCGTTGCCATGATGCTTTTGCGTCCGCCGGAGCCTTGTCGGGCTGGCCGAGCCAGGTCACCACCACCTGGCGGCCACTGCGCTGCAGGTGCATGGCGGCCTCCAGCCCGTCGCCGCCGTTGTTGCCGGGGCCGCAGGCAATCCAGACCGTGCGCGCGTGGGGCGCCAGGGCCTGGGCCAGTTGCGCCACGGCCAGGCCCGCACGCTGCATCAGGGTGTGCGGGGGCAGGGTGGCCGCCGCCGCCTGCTCGATGCGGCGGGTGGCGGCGGTGTGGAACAGCGGGTGGGGTTGGTGGGGGGTGATGCGGTGCATGGTGGCGGCAGGTGCTGCACGGCGCCATGCCGTGCGCCTGCCATTGTGCGTCGCCACCCCGGGGGCGACAACGCGCCTGCGTCAGAACTGCCGCATGCCCAGGCCGTCCAGCGGCACCTCGGGCGCTCGCTGTGCCATCAGGTCCGCCAGGGCCCGCGCGCTGCCGCAGGCCAGTGCCCAGCCCCCGGCGCCGTGGCCGGTGTTGAGCCACAGGCCCGGCACGCCGCTGGCGCCCACCACCGGGGCTCCGTCGGGCAGCAGGGGGCGTGCGCCCCGCCAGACCTGCACGCCGGACGAGAGCTGCGCAGCGCCCGGGAACCAGTCGTTGAGCGTGCGGTACAGGCGCTGCAGCGTAGCGGCGTGGTGCTCGGCGTCGGCACCCGCCAGTTCGGCGCCGCCCGCAATGCGCACACGCTGGCCCAGGCGCGTCATGGAGATCTGCTGGGCCACATCCACCACGCTGGCCTGGGGGGCATGGGTGGATTCGCGCAGTGGGGCGCTGACGGAGTAGCCATACACCGCCGCCATGGGCAGGCGCATACCCAGCGCGGGCAGCAGCGCGGCCGAGGCCGTGCCGGCGCACAGCACCACGGCATCAAAACGCCGCAGGTCGCTCTCGCCCTGCACTACCACGCCGACCGGGGTGGTCCCGATGCGATCGATGCGGGTGTTGAAGGCAAAGTGCACGCCCGAGCCCTGCGTGCCCTGGCGCAGCAGCTGCGCAAACAGGCGGCAGTTGCCAGCGCGGGCATCGGGCAGGTGGATGGCACCGGCCAGCGGCGCCTCGGGCGACAGGCCGGGCTCGATCTGGCGTGCGATGTCGGCATCCACTTCGCGCAGGGCCACGCCGCTGTCGCGCAGCACCTGCAGGGCGGGCTGGATCTGGGCGCATTCTTGTTCCGTGCGCAGCAGCACCAGGCGGCCTACGCTGGCCTCAAAGTCGAGTTCGTGCCGTTGGGCCAGGGCCTGTAGCCGGCTTTGGCTGTATTGCGCCAGGCGCTCCAGCGCCGCCGCGGGGGCGCTGCTGGCGTGTGTGGCGCTGCGCCAGCGGCTGAGCCAGGCCCAGTTGGCCCGGCTCAGCCCGCCGGAAAGCCGCAGCGTGGCGTGTGGCCCCATCAGCCGCAGGGCGTGGCCGAATCCGGGCACGGCCCAGGGGCTGAGCAGGTGGGGGGCGAGCAGGCCTGCTGTGGCAAAGCTGGCTTCTTCTGCGGCGGCGCTGCGTTGTTCAAAAACGGTGACTTCGTGGCCGTCGCTGGCCAGCTCGTACGCGGTGGTGACGCCGACAATTCCGGCGCCCACGATGGCAATCTTCATGAAATTTGGGTGTTTTTGGCCTCTTGCGCCTGTTGGTAAAGCGCGAGCAGCTATTATTTTTGTAGTGTTTGTTCGATCTGCAGGCCCACGTTGAGCACGGTGTCGTCCCGCAAGGCCCCGTGCCAGACCATCAGGCCCACCGGGAGTTCCCCCGCTGCATGGCAAGGCAGCGACAGCGCGCAGCCGTCCAGCAGGTTGACCACGCTGGTGTTGCGCAGCAGCAGGTTGTTGACGCGGAAGAATTCGGCGTCGCGGGCGGCGTCCTGGGCTTTGTCCATGCATTCTGCGGGGGCGACATCGGCCAGGAGCGGTGCCAGGATGGGCACGGTGGGCGAGAGCAGGGCGTCGTAGGGCGCCATGTCGGCGAGCATGCGGGCGATCCATTGCTGGCGCGCCTGCAGCAGGTCGATGTATTCCCAGGCCATCAGCGTGGCGCCTTTTTCGATGCGCATGCGCACGCGGGGGTCGTAGCGGTCGCCCGCGCGCTGCAGCAGCGCGCGGTGCCAGGCGTAGGC
>NZ_JBWKZU010000122.1:0-4341 GCF_059424825.1 Acidovorax sp. GW101-11A03
GGCCAGAAAGCGCTTTTGCGTGGCCAGGGAGTCACTCAGCCGCTGGAGCAGGTCGTTCACCGACGCCACCAGCGGCGCTACCTCCAGGGGCACGGTGCGGTCGTCCAGCGGCGAGAGGTCGTCGGGCTTGCGGGCGCGGATGCGCTGCTCCAGCTGGTTCAGCGGCTGGATGCCGCGCGCCAGCGCCAGCCACACCAGCAGCACGGCCAGCGGCAGGATGACGAACTGCGGCAGCATCACGCCCTTGATGATTTCGGTGGCCAGCACGCTGCGTTTTTCGCGCGTTTCGGCCACCTGCACCAGCGCCATGGGGGTGCCGGGCAGCGGCAGCCGCACCCAGATGTAGGCCACGCGGATCTCGATGCCACGCATCTCGGCGTCGCGCAGGCGCACCTCGCCCGACAGGGGCACCTCGTCGGCCGCGGGCTCGGGCAGCTCGCGTTCGCCCGACAGGAACTCGCCGCCCGGCCCGATGACCTGGTAGTAGACGATGTCGGAGTCGTCGGCGCGCAGGATCTCGCTGGCGGGCTGGGGCAGGTTGAACTGGACGGCATCGCCCGCCACGGTGACCAGCTGGGCAAGCGCGTGGGCGTTGTATTCGAGCGCACGGTCGAACGGCTTGTTGGCCAGGCCCTGCGCCACCAGCCAGGTCAGCGCAAGGCTCACGGGCCACAGCAGCAGCAGCGGCGTGAGCATCCAGTCGAGGATCTCGCCGAACAGGGAGCGCTGCTCTCGCTGAAAGATCTTCAAGGCGTTTGCCGTGCTGGTTTTTTGAAGAAAATTGGCCGCTACCGCGCATCCATCATGCTTTGATAGCTATCAATTTCATACTACCCAGGAATTTTTTCGAGGCAGTAGCCCAGACCGCGCACGGTGGCGATGCGGATGGGGCCGCCCTCGATCTTCTTGCGCAGACGGTGGATATAGACCTCGATGGCGTTGTTGCTCACCTCTTCGCCCCACTCGCACAGGCGCTCCACCAGCTGCTCCTTGCTCACCAAGCGGCCCGCGCGCTGCAGCAGCACCTCCAGCAGGCCCAGCTCGCGCGCCGACAGCTCAATCATCTTGCCGTCGATGGTGGCCACGCGGCCGGCCTGGTCGTACACCAGCGGGCCGTGCTTGATGGAACTGCTGGTGCCGCCCATGCCCCGGCGCGTGAGGGCGCGCACACGCGCTTCCAGCTCCTGCAGGCTGAAGGGCTTGGCCATGTAGTCGTCGGCGCCAAAGTCCAGGCCCTTCACGCGCTCTTCCACGCTGTCGGCGGCGGTGAGGATGAGCACCGGCAGCGCCGAGCCCCGGCTGCGCAACTTTTTCAGCACTTCCAACCCATGCATCTTGGGCAGTCCCAAGTCCAGGATGAGCAGGTCGAACTCGTTGTTGGTCATCAGGGCCGCGTCGGCCTCGGTGCCGCTGGCGACATGGTCCACCACGGCGCCCGAGGCCCGCAGGGTGCGCAGCAGGCCATCGGCCAGCACCTGGTCGTCTTCGGCAATGAGGATGCGCATGCGGACTGTCTCCTTGGGTGGTGCGGCCCGTGGGCGGGCCTGTGTCGTCATTGTCTGCCTGTGCGAGGATTTTAGGGCGCCCAAGACGCCAACTCCCTGTCCGGCGCCTTTGGCTGGCTGCAAGCTGGGGGCACGGAAAATGGCGGCCATGCACATCCTGCTCATCGAAGACGACCTGGACCTGGGCCAGGCCCTGCTGCAAGCCCTGCAGCAGGGCGGCTTCACGGTGCAATGGCTGCGCAGCGTGGCCGCCACGCCGCCCCTGCCCGACGCCAACGAGGTCGCCGCCGTGCTGCTGGACCTGACCCTGCCCGACGGCCAGGGCATGGCGCTGCTGCGCCGCTGGCGCCGCGCGGGCCTCAGCCTGCCGGTGATCGTGATCACGGCCCGCACCGCCTTGCAGGACCGGCTCGACGGCCTGGATGGCGGCGCCGACGACTACGTGCTCAAGCCCTTCGACGTGCCCGAACTGCTGTCGCGCCTGCACGCCGTGCTGCGGCGCAGTGCGCGCCAGGCCAGCGAGGAATGGACGCTGGGCGCACTGCGCCTGGCACCCCGGCGGCACGAGGCCTGGGTGGGCGACGAGCCCCTGGCGCTGTCGCCGCGCGAGTTCCGGCTGCTGGTGGAGCTGGCGCGAGAACCCGGCAAGGTGGTGGCCAAGAACGTGCTTGCCCAGCGGCTCGAACCCCTGGGCGACGCGCTGGACGCCGCCACGCTGGAGGTGCATGTCTCCAACCTGCGCAAGAAGATCGGCGCAGAGCGCGTGGTCACGGTGCGTGGCGTGGGCTACCGGCTGCAGCCATGACACCACCGACCGAAACCCCCGCGCCCCCACGCGGCTGGTGGGGCCCGAGCCTCATGCGCCGCACTCTGCTGGCGCTGCTCGCGGCCATGGCGCTGGTGTGGCTGGTGCTGCTGGGCCAGGCGGCCATCACCCACTACAGCGCCATGGACACCAACCCCGGCGTGCGCCAGCTCGCGCAGGGGCTGGCGGGGGCGCTGGCCGCGCTGGACCAGCCCGCCGAGGCCCGCGCGCTGGTGCACGGCATGGCCCACTCCCTCAACGCCATGCGCGCAGAGGTGGATCTGCTGCAGGGCACTTCGGTGCTGCTGCAGCTGCAGGACCGCACAGGCCAGCTGCTGCACAGCAGCACGGACGGTGTGCACGCGGTGGTGCTGGCAGGCGACGCAGGCCATGCCGCGATGGACGTGGCCGGCACACCCCATTGGGTGGCATGGGAAAGCACTGGCCCCTGGCGCGTGGTGGTGGCCGAGCCCCGCCTGGCCGATGCGCGGCTGCTGGGCTTCATGGGCGAAGACCTGGCGGCGTCGGTGCTGCTGGCGCTGCCGCTGGTGGGCCTGCCGCTGTGGCTGGCCGTGCGCACGGGGCTGCGCCCGCTGGCGCGGCTGGATGCCCAGATCGCCGCGCGCTCGGCCCATGACCTGCAGCCGCTGCAGCACCTGCCACCCCAGCGCGAGCTGCACGGCCTGGCCCAGTCGTTCGACCAGCTGCTGGCCCGCCTGCGGGCCCACCTGGCGCGCGAAAAGGCGCTGGTGCACGACGCGGCCCACGAGCTGCGCACGCCCATGGCCGTCATCGCCACCCAGGCCCATGTGCTGGCGCAAGCCCCCGAAGGCCCCGCACGCGCGCAGGCCAGCGAGGCGCTGACGCGCGCCGTGCAGCGCGCCGCGCACCTGAGCGAACAGCTGCTCACGCTGGCAGCCCTGGAAGAAGCCCCCGTGCTGCACCCCACCGCGCCCCAGGACCTGATGGCGCTGCTGCAGGACTGCCTGGCCGAGCGCGCGGGCTGGGCCGAGGGTCTGGGCGTGGAGCTGTCGCTCGATGGCCCGGACACGCTGGAGCTGCCCTTGGACCGCCAGCTGCTCTGGTCCGCCCTGGGCAATGTGCTGGACAACGCGCTCAAGCACGGCTGTGGCCCGGGCGCAGGGCGCGAGGTGCAGTTGCGGGTGCGGCAGGAGGGCGGCGACGTGGTGGTCTGGATTGCGGACGACGGCCCGGGCATAGCGGCCGGTGAGCAAGACCGGGTGTTCGAGCGCTTCTGGCGCTCGCCCCGCGCGCGCAGCAGCGGATCGGGCCTGGGGCTCACCATTGCGCAGCAGGCCATCGGCCACCTGGGCGGGCAGGTCCGCCTGGGGCCGGGGCTGTACGGACGGGGCGTAGGCTTCACGCTGCGCTGGCCGGTGGCGGGCTGACAACCCGTACCCGGCCGCCGTCATTCCCCACACAGATCTTTGGGTTTGCCCAAGGTTGGCGTTTCAACAATCCCGGCATCTTCTTCACTTCACGAGATGCCATGAACCCTACCCGCCTTGTTACCCCGTCCACGGCGCGCAGCGCCCCCCTTCTCTCGCGCCGCCACTGGCTGGCCGCTGCAGGCCTGTCCACGCTGGGCAGTGTGCTCACCGCCTGCGGCGGTGGCGACGACGACGGTCCCCGCGAAGCCCACAAGCGGGTGCAGACTCTGGCGCAAGGGCTGGTGAAGCAGGGCGTGGTGGGCGCAGCAGCCGGGTGGGCAGACCCGCGCCAGGTCCGCACAGCCGTCGCGGGGCTGCGCCGCCTGGGGGGCAATGCGCCCCTGGCCACCGGCGACCTGATGGCCATCGGCTCCAACACCAAGGCCATGACGGCCTGCGCGGCCGCGAGTGTGGTGGACCAGGGCCTGCTGCGCTGGGACAGCACGCTGGCCCAGACCTTGCCCGAGCTGGCACGGAGCGCCCTGTCCGCCTACCAGCAGATCACGCTGCGCGACCTGCTGGACCACCGCGCCGGGGTGATGGGTTTTTCAGCCATCGAAGACGTGGACCTGTTCGTGAA
>NZ_JBWKZU010000123.1:0-4320 GCF_059424825.1 Acidovorax sp. GW101-11A03
GGCGGGGGCCGCGCTGGTGGCTGCGGGTGGCTGGGCGCTGGGCGCCTGGCCCACGCTGGCCCCACGCGGTGCGGGTGCGCCGATGGCGGCCACGGCGCCCGCATTGCCTGCCAGCGCGGCGGTGGTGGCGGGGGGGCGTGCACAGCCCTCGGCCGCAGCCGCCAGTGCGGCTTCGGCGCCGGGTGCTGCTGCAGCGGCAACAACGGCAACAGCAGCCGCATCCACCCCGTCTGCGGCACCGGTGGTGGGCGCGCCCTTGTCTGAACTGCAGCAGTTTCTGGCAGCACTGCCCGCCAGCGATGGCCCGGCCTGGCAGGCGCTGGCCACCCGCTGGGGGGCCAGCGTGCCCGAGGGGGCCGATGCCTGTGCCACGCTGCCGCGCGAGGGGCTGCGCTGCTACCGCAACCGCCGGGCGGGCCTGAACCTGGTGCGCCAGATCGACCGGCCGGTGCTGCTCACGCTGTTCCCCTCGGACGATGGCGACAGCGCCGTGTCCGCCGTGCTGCGCGGCCTGGACGGCGACACCGCCACGCTCGAAGGCGCAGGCCGCACGCTGCAGGTGCCCGTGGCCGAGCTGGCCCAGGTGTGGCGCGGCGACATTGCCACCCTGTGGCGCGCCCCGATCGGCATGCCCGACAAGGGCGACATTGCCGAGAGCACGGCCGGTGCCGCCTGGCTCGACAAGCAACTGGCCACGCCCGCCGCAGGTGGCGCTGGCACGGGCGCACGCGCTCGGGCCACCACCCCCGCCGCGCGCCAGGCGCGCATCCAGCGCTTTCAGCTGGCCCAGGGCGTCACGCCCGATGGCCGCGCCGGTCCGCTCACCCTCATGCTGCTCAACCGCGTCAACGGCGTGAGCGAACCCCGTCTGCGCACAGGAGCCTGATCCCCATGTCCTACATCCTTGATGCGCTGCGGCGCGCGGAAGCCGAACGGGGGCGGGGCGGCGTGCCCGGGCTGCATTCGCAGGCGGTGCCGGTGCCCGGCGCGGCGCCGGTGGTCGGGCGGACATCCGCCTCGCCCTGGCTCATGGCCAGCGCCGGGGTGGCCGTGGCGGCTGTGGCCGTGGCGGGCACCTGGTGGGTGATGCAGCGTCCGGCCCCTGCGCCGGTGGTGGTGGCTGCGACCCCCGCTCCCGGACCCGCGCCCGCAGCGGTGCCCGCAGCGCCCCAGCCTGCCCCGGTGGCTATCGCCCCAGCACCGACGGCGCCAGCAGCACAGGTGGCACCGGCCGCTGGGCCGCCTTCGGCCCCGGCACCTGCGGTGGAGGCCCCTGCGCCCGAGTCGCGTCCCGCCGAAAAACGCAGCGCGGCGCCGCCGCCACGCGAAAAATCTGCACCACCCGCGCCTGTGCCCCGGGTCGCTGAGCCGCCTGCGGCGCCCGCCCGCTCCCGTGCCGAGCCCACCCGTGATCCTGCCCGTGATGTGGCCCGCGATACCGCGCGTGGGGTGGTTCCGCCCCGGACGCCCGAGCCCGTCGCCGTGGCTGCCGCACCCGCGCCCACCACGGCCACCGGCACGGTGTTCGCCCAGGGCGACCTGCCCGAGGCCGTGCGCGCGCAGTTGCCCTCGCTCAAGATTTCGGGCGTCACCTACTCGGCCAACCCGGCATACCGCATGGCCATCGTCAACGGCCAGGTGCTGCACGAGGGCGACCCGGCCGGCCCGGGGCTGTTGCTGGAGAAGATCGAGCCCGGGCGCACCATCTGGTCGTTCAAGGGCTACCGCTACGGGCTGGCGTCGCAGTAGCCTGCTGGGGGGGCAATGGGGCCGGATTTTTGAGGAAAAAACGGCCTCTGCGCGCGATGGATATGCCTTTTAAGCTATCTATTTGGTAGCATTTTTGTCCATATCAGCGGAGTGCTGCGTCAGCGCCCGCCAGGTCAGCGGATAAAACGCCCGTCGCGCCCCACCAGCGTCAGCTCCACAAAACGCGAGGCGTTGCGCTCGGGTGCGCTGGCGCTGATCTCGAAGCCGCCCAGGTCCCATTTCTTGAGGTTCCAGGTCGCGTCGATGAAGGCCGCGCGCGTGGGGTTGCGGCCTGCACGCTGCAGGGCTTCGGCAAACACGCGGGCGTTGATGTAGCCCTCCAGCGCCAGGTGCGAGGGCTCGGCCGTGGCGCCCGAGGCCTTCCAGGCGGCCTGGAACTCGCGCACCACCGGCATCACCACGTTGGAGGGCAGGGGCACCACCTGCGAGATCGCCATGCCCGTGGCGTCGGCGCCCAGGGCCTTGACGGTGGCGGGCGTGCCCATCACCGACAGCGCATACAGCGTCACGCCACGCTTGAGTGCCCGGAACGCCTTCACAAACTCCAGCGTGGGCTTGCCCGCCAGGCCAATCATGATGGCCTCCAGGTTGCCGCCCGCCAGCTTGGCGGCGGCGCTGCCCGCGTCCGAGGCATTGCTCTCCACCGTCACGGTCAAGGCCTCGGGCAGCTTGAGCCGGTCCATGGACTGCTTGGCTGCGCTGAACACCTCTTTGCCGAACGCATTGTTCTGGTAGACGATGCCGATGCGCTGGATGCCGATGGTGGACAGGTGCTGCACCAGCTTCTCGGCCTCGTCGGCATAGCTGGCGCGGATGTTGAACACGCTGCGCGCCTTGGTGCGGCTGAGCTGCGCGCCGGTGAAGGGCGCAAAAAACGGGATGCCGCTCTCGATCACCTTGGGCAGCATCGCGTCGATCATGGGCGTGCCCATGCAGTTGAACAGTGCAAAGGTGGCCGGGTCGGCCAGGAACTGCTCCACGTTGGCCAGCGCCTTGGGCACATCGTAGGTGTCGTCCAGCGTGACCAGTTCAATCGCCTTGCCATGCACGCCGCCGCGCGCATTGATGGCCGCAAACGCCGCCTTGGCGCCCTGGTGCATGGCCGAGCCCAGGTCGCCCAGCGGGCCGGTGAGGGCGGTGGACTGCGCAATCTTGATCGCGCCGTCCTGCGCGTGGGCGCGCCCGGGCAGGCCCGCCAGCCCCACCCAGGGCAGGGCGGCCACGGCGGCCAGGGCCTGGCGCCGCCCCAGGCCACGGCGTTGTGCAGCGTGGGCGGGGATGGCGGCGTCCGGCGCGGTGGATCGGTGTTGGTTCATGTGTTGTCTCCTCGGTAGCCCCGGTTTCGCGAAGACCTTGCACAGGTTCCAGGGCCGGGGGAGGCGCCATCATCCGGTGGAGATTGGCATTTTTTTGTCTTTCTGACGACAATTCGGATCAGGATTTCCCGTATCCCCCGACCCCATCGACCGGACCGCGCCCATGGACTCCCGCATCAACCAGGACCTGTCGCTGCACCAGCGGCGGCGCCCCCCCACCACCGACGAACTGCGCGGCATCCCGTGGCTGGACCAGCTGCAGCCCGCCGAGCGCGAACGCGCCGTGGCCTCGCTGCTGGTGGGCGATGCCCAGCCGGGCGACTATGTGTGCCGGGTGGGCCGCCCCGTGACCTACTGGTTCGGGGTGGTGGAGGGGCTGCTGAAGATGAGCAGCGACGATGCGCAGGGCCAGACCATGACCTATGCCGGCCTGCCACCGGGCGGCTGGTTTGGCGAGGGCACGACCATCAAGCGCGAGCCCTACCGCTACAACATCCAGGCGCTGCGCAAGAGCATCGTGGCGGGGCTGCCCATCGACACCTTCCACTGGCTGCTGGACCACTCCATCGGCTTCAACCGGTTTGTGATGAACCAGCTCAACGAGCGCCTGGGCCAGTTCATCGCCGCGCGCGAGATCGACCGGCTGAACAACCCCGACGTGCGTGTGGCGCGCAGCCTGGCGTCGCTGTTCAACCCCGTGCTGTACCCGGGCGTGGGCGAGGTGCTGCGCATCACGCAGCAGGAGCTGGCCTACCTGGTGGGGCTGTCGCGCCAGCGCGTGAACGAGGCCCTGGCCGCGCTGGAGGCGCAGGGCGCGATCCGCATCGAATATGGCGGCCTGCGGGTGCTGGACCTGGCGGCGCTGCGCTCCAGCATCTTCCAGTTCAAGGGGAGCTAAGAGCCTGCTTTAAGCCGCCCCCGGCGCTCAGCGCGGCAGCGACGGCAGCTTGCCGCGCGGCTTCAGCGCCGGAGCGCGCGGTGGCGTGCTGCGCAAGGCCGGGGCAGGCACCGGGGTCGGGGCGGCCGTGGGATTGCCCGGGCCCCAGCTGTCCTCGCCGCCGCCATCGCTGCGCGACAGGCGGAAGGTGCCCACCATCTGCGTGAGGCGCCCGGCCTGGTCCTTGAGGCTGTCGGCGGCGGCCGCGCCTTCTTCCACCAGGGCGGCGTTCTGCTGCGTCATTTCTTCCAGCGCGCCCACCGACTGGCTCACATGGCCGATGCGCTGGCTCTGCTC
>NZ_JBWKZU010000124.1:0-4114 GCF_059424825.1 Acidovorax sp. GW101-11A03
CCGGCGGCAAACAGGGCACTGGCGCCGTAGGGGGCGAGCCACTCCAGGCGCTCGATATAGGTCTTGGGGCGGAAGTTGCCCTGCGCGTCAAAGTCCGTGATGGGGAACGACAGCAGGCCGGAGCCCATGATGGTTTTGAGGTCTTGAGGGGTCATGTCAGTGCGGGGCGACAAAAGGAAATGGGGATGCGGGAGCAGGGGCTCAATCCAGCTTGATGTTGGCGGCGGTGACCACGCTGGCCCAGCGCGCGCGTTCCTTGGCAAAGAACTGGTCCTGCTCGGCGGGGGTCATGGTCACGACCTCGGCGCCCTGGCCTGCGAGGCGTGAGCGGATCTCGGGTGAGCGGATGGCGGTGATGAGGGCCTTGTTGAGCTTTTGCACCACGGCCTCGGGCGTGCCGCGTGGCAGCAGCACGCCTTGCCATGTGCCGGACTCATAACCGGTGACGCCTTGCTCGGCAATGGTGGGCACGTTGCCGATCAGCGGCATGCGGGTGGACTTGGACACGCCCAGTACCTTGAGCTTGCCGTTCTGCACCTGGGGCAGCGTGGCGAGCATGCCGTTCATCAGCACCTGGGTCTGGCCTGCCACGGTGTCCTGGATGGCGGTGACGCCGCCCTTGTAGGGGATGTACTGCCAGCGTGCGCCGCTGGCGCGCTCCAGCGCCACACCGGCCAGGTGGGGGGCGCTGCCGGTGGCCGTCACGGCAAAGTTCAGGTCGTTCTTCTTGGAGTAGGCGACCAGCTCCTTGAGGTTGCTGACCGGCACCGAGGGGTGCACCACCAGCAGGTGGGGCGAGTAGGCCAGCATGGTCACGCCGCGCAGGTCTTTGGAGGGGTCGAACGACAGCTTGGTGTAGACCGAGGGGCTGATGGCCAGCGCGCCCACGTCGCACAGCAACATGGTGTAGCCGTCGGGCTCGGCCTTGGCCACAAAGTCGGCGCCCAGGTTGCCGTTGGCGCCGGGCTTGTTCTCGACGATCACGCTTTGCTTGAGCGACTCGGACAGCACCTGGCTGATGGAGCGCGCAATGATGTCCGAGCTGCCGCCTGGCGGGTAGGGCACCACGATGCGCAGGGTCTTGGCGGGCCAGTCGGCCGTCTGGGCCGTGGCAGAGGCGGCGGCAAGGGCTGCGGTGCAGGCCAGAAGAACGGCGCGGCGGGTCAGGGTCATGGAATGTCTCCGATAGGTCAGGTTGTTGTTAGTCATCGTACAACATGCTCGATAAATACACAAGACACCGAGTCGCAAAGTGGTCTGGTGTACAGAAAAATCAGGGTAAATGCGGAGCAAATTCGCCGGATAAAAGTCTCTGAACCCCTTGAAGGAATGGCGCCAGCGCTACCGAAAACTGCGGGTAATCCCTTTGATGTGATGGTCGAGGTTGGATTCACAATGCAATCTATGTTGTACGACGACATATCACAAATCCGAGACAAACCCGGGCTGAGCGTCCTGTTTCCATGGGTAGCAGGGTCACAGGGCTTGCCCTGAAGAGGGCTGGCAAGCAGAGGCGCCAGCTTCAACGCAGACACCGGGGGCATCTTCACCTTTGGCACACCAGGAGACTTTTGACCATGCAACGCAGACACCTCATCCACACGGCGGCCCTCGCCGCTGCCGTGGGCTTCATCGGCCTGCCCGCCGCCGCCCAGGGCACCTGGCCCACGGGCAAGACCATCAGCTACGTGGTGCCCTTTGCCGCTGGCGGCACCACCGACACGCTGGGCCGCCTCATCGGCCAGCAGCTGGGGCCCGTGCTGGGCACCACGGTGGTGGTGGAGAACAAGGGCGGTGCGGCAGGCAGCGTGGGCTCGGAGGCCGCTGCGCGCGCGGCGCCCGATGGCTACACGCTGCTGGGCGGCACCGTCAGCTCGCACGCCATCAACATCAGCCTGTACCCCAAGCTGGGCTATGACCCCATCAAGTCCTTCAGCCCCGTGACGCTGATCGGCACCAACCCCGTGGTACTGGTGGTGGCCGCCAACAGCCCGCACAAGACCCTCAAGGACGTGCTCGTGGCGGCCAAGGGCAAGGACGGTGGGTTGTCATCGGCATCCGCCGGCACGGGTAGCTCGCAGCACCTGGCGGTGGAGCTGCTGGTCTACAAGTCGGGCGTGAAGTTCACGCACATCCCCTACAAGGGCAGCGGCCCGGCCATCCAGGATGTGATCAGCGGCCAGGTGGACATGATGTTCGACACCACCGTGGTGGCCGCACCGCACATCCAGAGCGGCAAGCTGCGCGCCATTGCCGTCACCTCGCCCAAGCGCCTGGCCTCGATGCCCGACGTGCCCACCGTGGCCGAGTCGGGCGTGAACGGCCTGGCCGACTTCCAGGTGCAGTCGTGGCAGGCGATTTTTGTGCCCGCTGCCACGCCGGCACCCATCGTTTCGCGCCTGCACGACGAGATTCGCAAGATCCTGGCCCAGCCCGACATGCAGAACCGTTTGAAGGGCTTTGGCATGGAACCTGCCGACCTCAACACCACGCAGATCGCTGCTTTCCAGAAGGCTGAAGTGGACAAGTGGGCCCAGGTGATCAAGGCGGCGAACATCAAGGTGGACTGAGCCGCCGCGTACTTTTTATCTCCCTGTGAAGACTTTGCGGAACCGCCTGCGGGCTGTTCCGCTTTTTTTATGGTGTCAGCGTTTGTGTGCCGGTCAGCCGGTGGCGCTGTCGCCGCCGTCGGCCGGGCGCGCCGCCAGCACAAAGTCGGGGTGCTGCCCCGTCAGCAACAGAAACATCGCAAACACCGGCCCCTGCATATTGCGCTCGTCGCTCATGCTCTCCAGCGCCTGCCAGGTGCGCGATTGCACGCCGCCCCGGCTGCCGGTCTGCAGCGGGTAGCCCATGAGTTCGGCCGCCTGGGCCTGGCTCAGCCCGGCGGCGGTGCGGGCGGCCTTGAGCTGGTCGCCAGTGGGCACGGGCATGGCGAGAGCGAGGGCAGGGCGTGGTGGCTGGGACATAGGTTTGCTATAAAAATAGGAGCTTCTTGGGCAGGGTGGACGGGCGGAGAAGCCCATTTTTACCCAAAACTGCGCGACAACACCCGGGTGTGGCGCTGCTGCGTCACTGGACAAAACGGTGGGGTGCGGCTCTGCGGCGTGGCGAGGGGGCGCTCCTAGAATTTGTTCGCGCTTGACGAAAGACAACACCACAACACGCCGCGCACCCAGCGGCATCCGAGGAGGGACCTGTGAGTTACACCATCCAGATCTGGGAAAAGCCCGCCGACTGGCCCTGGCCCACCACCAAGGCCGAGGCGGACGCGCAATACGAGCGCGCAGAGGCGGGCCCCCAGGTGCCGATGAACCCCAAGTTCGTGGCCTGGGCACAGGCCGTCGAGCAGCGCTCTCCCGGGTTCTGGGACATCTACCTTGGTGGCCCTGAAA
The DNA here is from genome assembly GCF_059424825.1 of Acidovorax sp. GW101-11A03. Lineage (NCBI taxonomy): Bacteria > Pseudomonadati > Pseudomonadota > Betaproteobacteria > Burkholderiales > Comamonadaceae > Acidovorax > Acidovorax sp. GW101-11A03. Next base: position 3,396 of record NZ_JBWKZU010000124.1, read on the forward strand.
TGACCGACCCCACCTGGGGCGTGGGCATCAACACCCGCGCTTCGGATTGGGGCGCTCCGTTTGACGATGGCTGGGAGCAGGCAGTGCGCCTGGGCCTGAACCTGTACGACCCGCAAAGCGGCGTGCACTACCTGGGCAACGGTGATGCGCCCGAAGAGCCCGATCTGCCCTTGCAGCGTGCGGCGCGTGCCCGCAAGGCGGGCGACGACGCCACTGCCTGGGCCGAATACCGCCGCTGGGCTGCGCGCGCCAACCCCCACGCTCTCTATGCCCTGGGCCGTGCGCTGCGCTTTGGCACCATGGGCCAGCGCAGGCACTTCGATCTGGCGGCCGCGCTGCAGCTGATGGGCGCCCACGATGCAGAGACCCGCAAGGATGCCCAGGCGTTCTTCCAGCGCTTTCCCGAAGAGGCGCAGGCACGCATCCAGGTGCTGATGGCGCGCCTGAAGTCGGCGCCGGGCGAACAACTGCTGCAGATCATCGACAACGACCGCAAGGCGGTGGACGACGCCGTCGCCCGCAGCCTGCAGCTGGCGCTGTACTCGCGCAAGCGCATCGAAGCGGCCGATGCCCTGCAACCCGCTGCCGCCCAGGGGCACGAGGTGGCTGCTTTTCTGCAGGCGCTGGAGACCGTGATCGGCTGGGAGCAGCCCAACTTTGAAAACGCCCGCTATTGGTGCCAGCGTGCCGCCGAATGGGATCACGAGCCCGCCAAACGC
>NZ_JBWKZU010000125.1:0-3812 GCF_059424825.1 Acidovorax sp. GW101-11A03
GTGGTCTACCTGCTGGGCGCCCAGGGCCAACTGGTGGGCACCGACACCACCAGCCTGTTCCCCGAGGCCGCGCTCAAGACCGCCAAGGTCGGCTACATGCGCCAGCTCTCGGCCGAGGGTCTGCTGTCCCTCAAGCCCGACGCTGTGGTGGGCACCACCGAAGCCGGGCCGCCCGTGGTGCTGGACCAGGTGCGCAGCGCCGGTGTGCGCGTGGAGCTGGTGCAGGCCGACCACACCTGGGACGAGGTGCGCCGCAAGGTCGCCACCGTGGGCCGCGTGGTGGGCCGCGAGCGCGAGGCCCAGGCCCTGCAGTCGGACCTGGATTCGCAGTGGGCGGCGGTGCAGAAAGTGGTGGCGGCCGCCACGCGGCGCCCGCGCGCCATCTTCATCCTGTCGCACGGCGGCAGCCCCATGGTGGCGGGCACCGGCACGGCGGCCGATGCGCTGATCCGCTTTGCGGGCGCCACCAATGCGATCACCCAGTTCGCGGGCTACCGGCCGCTCACGGCCGAGGCCATGGCCAGCGCCGCGCCCGAGGTGCTGCTCAACAGCACGCAGGGCATCGAGGCACTGGGCGGCGAGGCCGCTTTCTGGCAGCGGCCCGAGCTGGCGCTCACGCCCGCCTTTCGCCGCAAGGCGCTGGTGGCCATGGAAGCCAGCCACCTGCTGGGCTTTGGCCCGCGCCTGCCCGCTGCCGTGCGCGAGCTGCACACCCGCACCCAGGCGATCACCGCGTGAGCAGCGTGGCCGTGGCGCAGCCGGGTGCGCGCTGGAGTCCCGCGCGCCTGTCTCCCCGCACGGCGATAGGTGTAGGGGCAGTGCTGGTCGTGCTGGCCTTGGTCTGGGCCAGCACGCGGGGCGCGTACGCAATTGCACCCTCCCAGCTGTGGCAGGTGCTGCTGCAGGCCGTGGGGGCTGCGCCTGCTGCAGAGCAGGCACCCGAATACTTGGTGTTCATCAACATCCGACTGCCGCGCCTGCTGATGGGCGTGGCCGCCGGGGCGGGCCTGGGGCTGGCCGGTGCGCTGATGCAGGGCCTGTTTCGCAACCCGCTGGCCGACCCCGGGCTGGTGGGCGTGAGCAGCGGCGCCGCGCTGGCGGCGGCCGTCACCATCGTGCTGGGCAGCCACTGGCTGCCCGACCTGCCGCGCACGCTGGGCAGCTGGACACTGGTGGGCATGGCCTTTGGAGGCGGCCTGCTGGTCACGGCGCTGATCTATGCACTGGCGCAGGCCGATGGCGGCACGCGCATGGGGCTGATGCTGCTGGCGGGCGTGGCGGTCAATGCGCTGGCGCTGGCGGGCTTGGGCTACCTCAATTTCATCTCCACCGATGAGCAGTTGCGCAACCTCCAGATGTGGCTGCTGGGCAGCCTGGGGGGTGCACGCTGGAGCGCCGTGGCGCTGGTGGGCGCCATCGTGGCGGTGGCCTGCGGCCTGGGCCTGGCGCTGGCGCGCCCGCTCAATGCGATTGCGCTGGGCGAGGCGCAGGCCGCGTTGCTGGGCGTGCCGGTGGAGCGCACCAAGCGCCTGGCGGTCCTGGTCACCGCGCTGGCCGTGGGCGCCGTCACGGCGGCCACCGGCATCATCGGCTTTATCGGCCTGGTGGCGCCGCACTGGGTGCGCCTGGTGGTGGGGCCGGACCACCGCGTGGTGCTGCCGGGCTCGGCCCTGCTGGGCGCCGCGCTGGTGCTTGCGGCCGACGGCGTGGCGCGCACCATCGTGCAGCCTGCCGAGCTGCCGCTGGGCGTGCTCACGGCCTTTATTGGCGTGCCGCTGTTTCTGGCCATGCTGCGCCAGTTCCGGAGCAAGGTATGAATGCCGCCGTCGCATCCCCGGTCACCACCACCGCTGATCTGCTGGTGTGCGACCAGCTGGGCGTGGGCGTGCCCGGCAGGCCCTTGCTGGCCACCGTGCATACCCAGTTGGTGCCCGGGCGCGTCACGGCCATCCTGGGCCCCAATGGCGCGGGCAAGTCCACGCTGCTGGCCATGCTTTCGGGCCAGCGCGCGCCGCGCTCGGGCCATGTGTGGATGGGCGGGCAGCCGGTGTCCGGCAAAGGCGCCCAGGCCCTGGCCCGCCAGCGCGCCGTGCTGCCGCAGGACACGGCCGTGGCCTTCGACTTCACGGTGCAGGAGGTGGTGGAGATGGGGCGTTTTCCCCACCGCCAGCAGCCCAGCCGCCACGAGGCGCGCATCGTGACCGAGGCGATGCAGGCCACCGGCGTGGCCCACCTGGCCGGGCGCAGCATCAACACCTTGTCGGGCGGCGAACGCGCCCGCAGCCACCTGGCCCGCGCGCTGGCCCAGATCTGGGAGCCCCTGCCCGATGGCGCCACCCGCTGGCTGCTGCTGGACGAACCCACCGCCGCGCTCGACCTGGCGCACCAGCACCACACGCTGGCCCTGGTGCGCCGCTGGGCGGTGGAGCAGGGCGTGGGCGTGGTCGCGGTGCTGCACGACCTGAACCTGGCCCTGCGCTATGCACACGACAGCCTGCTGCTCGCCCCGGGCCTGGCAGGCCCGCGCAGCGTGCACGCCACGGCCCACCTGCTCACCCCCGCCACCATCGCGCAGGTGTGGGGCGTGCACAGCACGCCAGTGCTGGCCGCCGACGGGGTGCCGCAGTACCTGGTGGCAGCGCAGTGAATGGCATTCTTATGGCAAAAATAGCCTCTACCGCTCTATGGGTCTCAAAGTTTGCTATAAAAAATGAAGCATCTGCTGGTATGCCTGCGCAACCCATAGAGGTAGGCCCCTCAACCCGTCAGGCTATCTGGCGGGGCGGGTGGCGTGGCCTGCTTAGAATCCCGCTGCCCATGCGCCGCTTGCTGCTCGTCTTTCTGTTGGTGTTCATGCCGCTCCAGTCCATCTGGGCGGCGGCCTCGCCCTATTGCGGGCACGAGTCAGCGCCGCAGGCATCGCACTTTGGCCATCATGTGCACGAGCACCATGGCGACGAAGGGGCCGACCACTCGGCCCCGGGCGCCAGCCCCAGCACCCTGGCCGACATGGACTGCCATGCCTGCCACGGCACAGGCGGCGGCCTGGCGCACAGTGCCAGCGCCCAGGCCATCGTGGTGGCCGTGGTGCACCCGCCGGGCCTGGCCGCATCCGCATGGCCACCCGCACCCCTTACGCGGCCCGAACGCCCCAACTGGCCAGCCCTCGCCTGAGCGGCGAGGCGGGGGCTTGGGTGGCTCCGTTTCTTTTCCTGATGATGTTGGCGACGTGCCTTCCCTGGCAGTAGCGGTGCGCGTCTTGCTGTTGGCGTGCGTGCACCGCTGACCGTCCCCTCCATCCATCGCGCCTCGCCGATTTCAACCTGTGGCCCCGGCCACTGCAGAGGAATCGGATGCAACCAACGAAACAACGACAACACACGTCCATTGCCGCGCTGGTGGTGATGGCACTGGGCTGGGCACTGCTGGGCAGTGCCGCACAGGCCCAGACCTCCAACCCCGGCACAGCGCCGCTCACGCTCCAGGCCCTGTTCGAGCAGGCCTGGCAACGCCAGCCCGAGGCGCAGTCAGCAGCTTTGCGGCGCGAGGCCGTGCAGGCCACACGCAGCGCCGCAGCGGCCTGGACGGCCGAGCCCATGGCGCTGGAGCTGTCCACCAAAACCGACCGCCCTGGCAGCAACCAGGGCAGCCGCGAAGCCGAAGTGGGTCTGGCCCTGCCGCTGTGGTTGCCGGGCGAGCGCGCCCGCAAGGCCGCGCTGGCCGACGCCGAAACGCAGGCGCTGGACAGCCGCCAGCGCGCCGCGCAGCTGCAGCTGGCCGCCACTGTGCGCGAAGCCTGGTGGGCCGCGCAG
>NZ_JBWKZU010000126.1:0-3766 GCF_059424825.1 Acidovorax sp. GW101-11A03
GGTTGTCCGAGCGGCGCGCGCAGCGCAAAGCGAGTTCCACGGCGCACCCCGCAACCGCCCCGACGCAGGTTTGCCCCGGAGCGAAGCGCAGGGGTCGCAGACTGGGGGTCGCCCTTTCTTTGGTGACTTTCTTTCGGCGACGCGAAAGAAAGTTACTCGCACGCCGGGCGACTCCCGGCCTCCGCCCTCAACACCAGCATGCTTTCAAACCAGCACGCCAAGGCTTCGACAAGCTCAGCCCGAACGGTTAGCGAGCCACATGAACTTAGGCAGTCCCAACCTTCACGGCCAGGAAATATTCACTACAAAAAACAATAGCTACCAAGGCATACCCATAAGGCGCCAGCAGCCAAAAAACCTCAAACCGGCCCCAACGCCATCCGCCCCGATGCCGACACCGTCGCCTGGCTCGCATGCCGCGTCTCCACCCGGTTGCGCCCCGCCCGCTTGGCGTCATAGCAAGCCATGTCCGCCGCATACAACACCGACGGCACATCCTGCAAACTCGCATCCAGCACCACCAGCCCGATGCTCACCCCCAGCGTGAAACTGCGCCCCTGGTACGACGGCTCCCAGGCATGCACCGCCACGCGCAGCTGCTCGGCCACCGCCTGGCCGCGTGCCAGGGCGCAGCCGGGCAGCACCACCGCAAACTCGTCGCCCCCCAGGCGCGCCGCCCAGCCGATCTGGCGCACCTGCGATGCCAGCAGGCGGGCCACATGGCGCAGCACATCGTCACCCGCGTCATGGCCCGCAATGTCGTTGACCACGGTGAAATGGTCCAGATCGAGGAACAACACCACCCCGTCGCCCTGCGGCTCGTTGCCGTCTTCGTCCTCTGCGGCACTGCGCTGGCGCGTGGAGCGCTCGGCCATCAGCAGGCCCAGGCGCTCGTCAAAAGCGGCGCGGTTGTAGAGCTGGGTGAGCGCATCGTGCGAGCGCTCCCAGGCATGCTGCACCTGGGCCTCGCGGGCGGCGGTGATGTCTTCCAGGATCCACACGGTGCCGCCGTGCATCTCGTCGGGCCGCACGCTGCGCCCCTGCACACGGGCCCACACGGGCGTGCCGTCCTTGCGCATGAAGCAGATGTCGCCGTCGAATGCGCCATGTGCGGCCATCTCGGAGCGCACGCGCTCGCCCACCTGGGCATAGTCGGCGTCGCTGGCGTACACGGTGCGTGCGGGGCGGCCCTGCAGCTCCTGCGCGGTGTAGCCCAGCATCACGCAGGCCTGGCGGCCCACCACGTCGAGCATGCCGTGGCGCGAGATGATGATGCCCACCGAGGCGCTGTCGAGCACGGCCTGGAACTGGCCATCGAGCGTGTCCTTGCGCTGCTGTTGCTGCTGGCCCTGCTGCACCAGGCCCTGGAACACGCGCACCAGCTCGCCGACCTCGCCGCCCGCGCGGGGCCAGTCCTGGTCGGTCGGGGGCTGCTGGTGCCGGGTGCTGGTCTTGAGCAGCTGGCGCGCCTTGTGGGTGAGCTGCGCCAGGGGCTGGGCCATCCAGCCCATCAGGGCCACGGCCAACAGCATGCACAGCAGCATGCTGGCCACGGCCAGCCACCAGGCCTCGCGCTGGGCGCCGCGCAGGGGTGCAAGCAATGCCTGCGAGGTGCTGACCCGCGCCACGATCCACTGCGGCAGGGGCATGCCCGCCATGCTCACGATGTGGTCGGGCTGCACATGGCTCATGCCCCGCCCCACCACGGGCTGGGCCTGGGTCAGCCAGCGCGCATACACCGGCGCCAGCCCGGCTTCATCACGCACCTGGCCCAGGATGCGGGACGAGTCGGAGTGCGAGAGGATGATGCCGTCGCGTGTGAAGACGATGAGCTGCGAGTCCTCGCGTGCGGGCAGTGTCATGGACGGGGGCAGCAGGCTTTGCGACTGCAGGCGCAAGGCCCCGGCCACCACGCCCAGCACGGTGCCGTCTTCGCGGTGCAACGGCATGGTGAACATCACACGCGGCTCGCCACCGCGCCCGGCGATCAACTCGGACACCAGGGGTTTGCCGTCCACCAGGGTGCGGCGCAGGGCGTCGCGCTCGGCCGGGTCCAGGTCGGCGGCTTTTTGCTGCTGCCCGGCACGCAGGTTCAGGCGCAGCTCGCCGTTGTCGCGGGCCACCTGCATGGTGTCGAAGAACTGCACGGCGGGCAAACCCTGCTGCAGCAGCCATTCGAGCGACGAGGGGGATTCGAGCATGCCGGGCGTGATGCCTGCGGCCACGGTGCGCAGCACCTTCTGGCTTTGTTCGATCTTGCTAGCCAGCAGGCGGGCCACCACCTCGACCTCATCGGTCTGCTGGTTGACCACCCGGCGCACGGCCTCTTGCCCCGACGCGCGCGTGACCAGCCAGGCCGCCACAGCCCCCGACAAGGCCACGGCCAGCGCTGCCACCAGCATGAGCCGCAGCACCAACGCACCCGGCACCAGCCAGCCGGGTGCGTCGTCGGGCGCAGCCGAGGGTGCGGGGGCCGTCATGGACACCCCGGCACAGGAGCGTCGCAGGCACGCGGAAGGTTAGGCATGGGGACGGGTCACAACAGACATGTCCCAACAAATATACGCAGCCCCCGGGGCCGGGAGCTTGGGTGGAACCCTTGGAAAAACGCAAGGAAAAACCCTGAGTGCGGCACCGCCCCGCTGCGCGGGGAAGGCGCGCCCTCAGCACCCCGCCATCGACTGCAACGCCCGGGGTTGGGGCAGGTTCAGCACGTTGCCGGTGCCATGGATGAGGCCCAGCTCCCGCAAATGGCGCAGCACGCGCGAGAAGGTCTCGGGGGCAATGCCCAACTGGGCGGCAATCAGGCGCTTGCGCTGGTGCAGCGTGACCTGCATGGCGCCCGAGGGGTCGGGTTCAGCGTGCTTGAGCAGCCATTGCGCACAGCGCGATTCCGCATCTTGCGCGAGGCGGCTTACCGCCAGTTCGGACTGCTGCCGGTAGCCTTGGGCCATGTCCAGCAGCAGGCCGCGCGCGCCTGCTGGCATGGCCGCCAGGCTGCGGCGGAATGCTTCAATCGGCAGGCGCCGCACCTGCAGGCGCGTGTCGGCCACCATGTCCACCGGAAAGGGCATGCCCATCAGGGCCGACGCGGCATCGAGCCAGAACGGCCCTTCCACCGCGCCCAGCTGGTGGCGCAAAAAGCCGTCATCCAGCACGCCGCGCAGCACGCGGCCGCTTTCCAGATGCAACACGGAGGTGAGGACCTCGTTGCGCCTGCGCAGCACTTCGCCGGGGGCGATCACCTCGGTGTCAGCGGGCAGGGAGAAAAGGGTAGAGGGCAGCATGGAAGCCACTTTGCCGCGCCGCCGCGCCCGGGGCATTGAGCAAGATCAAAGGCCCACAACGTCGCAAGCCGCGTCCTGCAAGGGTTTGCGCAAAAACACAAGAAAGCTGCGCGCGGACCTGCTACCGCCCACATGCCTGCACCCTGCCCTGCTTGCACTGCGATGGGATGTGTAGCTGTAAGAACCTGTGTCCGCAGAGGCACGGAAATTGCGGATTCCTGCGTGCGGGCCCGCTGCTGCACCACGGTGCACACCGGGCCGCAATCCCCTCCTCCCAACGCCGGGCGTCCGGCATTTCACTCCAGGAAAATCCATGAAAAAAAACCTGTCCACACTGTCTCTGTCCCTCTCGCTGGGCGGCGCACTGCTGCTGTGCACCACCGGGGCCCAGGCCCAAAGCTCGGTCCAGTTGATGGGGCTGACCGACGTGTATGTGGGCTCCATGAAAAATGCCGGTGATGCAGGCCGCAGCGCTGTAG
>NZ_JBWKZU010000127.1:0-3694 GCF_059424825.1 Acidovorax sp. GW101-11A03
CTCAGCCAGGCATTGAGTTCGATGAACGAGCCGAAGCGACGGGTCGCGGCTTCGATCCAGATGCGCCTGCGGCTGTCCTGCACGTTCTTCTCCACCACCCCCTTCTCCCAGCCGGAGGCGACGTTGCAGAAGTCGGGGTCGAACAGGTAGTGGCTGCACATGGCTGCGAAGCGCGCGTTGACCGTGCGCTGCTTGCCGCGTTGCACCTTGTCCACGGCGGTGCGCATGTTGTCGTAGATGCCGCGCCGGGTGACGCCGCCAAGTGCCTGGAACGAGCGAGTGTGGGCATCGAACAGCATCTCGTGGCCCTGGCTGGGGTAAGCCACCAACCAGAAGGCCCGGCTGGCGCACAGCTTCAGGTGCGCCACTTGCACGTTGTAGAACACGCCGCCGACGACCATGGCTTCGACGCTCCAGTCGAACTGGAAGGCCTCGCCCAGCTCGAAGCTCATCGGAACGAACGCCTTGGACGGACTGGCTGCCGACTCCACCCGCCAGCGACGGATGTAGTCGGTGACGGCGCTGTAGCCGCCGCGGTAGCCCTGGGCCCGTATCTGAGCAAACAAGGCACGGCCGCTGCGCCGTCCCTGCTTGGGGCGATGGCTGTCGGTTGTGAGCGCTTGATGCAGGATCGGCTCGAACGCAGTTAGCTTGCCATCGAGCTTCACCCGCTCGTACTTCGGGGCAACATCGCCGGGCGCCTTGAGCCACTTCTTGACCGTGTTGCGCGACAGACCCGTGCGCCTTGCGATCTCGCTGAGGGAGAGTTGGTCGCGCAGCCTCATGCGCCTGACCTTGCCAATCATGTCCATGGTGATCACCTTGAATCCCTGCTGAAATTCTCAGCAGGTCAGTGGAACACCCTGGTCAATATTGGATTGGCACTTTGCGGTTTAGCTGGTCAAGATTGCATCGGCACCAACACTCTCTATTCAGAAATCGATTCGGACGTGTGTGTACAACCCATCGATAGGAAGCTCTTGGGTGGAGTGAAAATGCGTATCGTGTTTCAGCTCATCCACCAGCGTTTTCCTTGGAACTTCTGTTCGCTTCTCTTCGCTGCCGTGCTTGCCTGCCATGGTCGATAGAACGGAGGTCATGCGGTCCTTCTTCGAGAAGTTTCCACGCTTGTTGAATCCCTTCCAAAGCGACTTGGGCGTGGCATTCAGGCTCCCGTGATGCCCGACCTTGTAGAGATCAACATCTGCCAGCATCTCCGCAACCCCGGGCTGTTCAAGTGCATATGACCAGTTCTCGATCTGCGCATCACCAGGAAACAGCATCCGCTTTCCACCCACCTCGAAAAGCAAGATAAGACTGGTGTTGTTCAACGCCTTGTCCAGCATGGTGACAATGCCAAGAAGCTGATCGCCGCGAGCATTGGAGATGTGCTTCGCCGCCCAGCGTGCCTCTCGTGGCAGCTTGCCCTTTTTGGCGAAGACATAGCTCGCATCAAATGGCCCGTGCGCGTTGCCGTCGATTGAGTTTGCCGTGGACACTCCACGAGCATGGAAATGCCAAAACTCATCGTTGTCCGTGGCGCGCTGCTTCTTGATGGTCGCGCTTTGATCCACCGTGGGCGGTCCCAGCACGTGAGTCTTTACACCGGGTAGCAAATCCTTAAGAGGATCCTCCATGCCGTAGTACGCGTACGAGCTTTTTCCAGCCTTGCCCATGCCGGCCAGATTCTCAACAGCAGATAGGTTCTTGGTGTTATCCCGCCCAAGAAAATCAAGCCGTTCAGCTAGGCCTCGTGGTAGTCCTCCTGGCTTCTCAGCGGCCAACTTGACGACCTGCTCCGCCACGTTGTTCATGGCCTGAAGCGCGCTAAATGCACGAGTGCTTCCAGCGGTGGATTTCGCATTCTTTGTGCGTGGCCCCGTAGCGTCCGTTGCCAATGCCAAATCCTCAGTCCAAGGCTGCAGCACAAGGCGCGGCTGAAGTGCCCGAATGATGTCTCCAGAGCCATTGCCGTTGGATTTCGTGGCGAACCCGCTAATATGGTCGGCATGCCTGTGTGTGGCAACAACAGCATCCAGTTGCGCTCCCCGACATTTCTCCCTGATATCTTCCGCAACTCTCTGCATTAGCTTTCCACTGTCCGCCTCTGGCGCTCCAGTGGTACCGAAATCAATGAGTACATGCCGCTTGTCTGAGTCGCCATCCCCATACACGAACTGCAATAGAAAGCAGTCGCCAAAGCCTACTTGGTAGGCGAACAGATTGAGATGAGTCGGGCCCTTGGCGAACTTCGTCAAAGCATGAGCCTTTACCCCCGCGCCGGTCTTCGCACGCGCCTTGTTCGTACTCATGCCGAGCCTCCTAACTGGCCTTTGATCGGACGCGATACAGGTTGTGCGCTTTTGGCTCGCGGACTGGACGAAGTTCTCTGCCGTTTGCCTGTGTCATCACAAGAAGCGCAGTGCGCTCGCATTCGATGTAGATTGGCAAAGGCACTGCCTATCTCGGGATCCTCCGTGGGTTCGCCGAACAGGTACTCAAGCCGTTTGCGCTGCCATTGACCATCGTTCATTTGCCTGGCGATGTGATACTTCAACTGGCCATACTGGTCAAACACAAGTGTGCCTGCGCCATAGACAGTCAGTGCCGTATTGGAGTTCACGCCAGGTGGTCGCGGATCCACATTGCAAACAACCTTGAGCTCCGCCCCGAATATGTTGGCGCGGCTGACGTATTCGCAGATGGTCTCACGCAACAAGAAGCCTTCAGGCCCGATGCGTAGGCTGGGGCGTACGGAGACTACTTGGGTGTAGGACCGCTCGTCGACGCCCAGTGCGTCTCGGTTTTCCCAGATGAATCGGAATACTTCTTCTGGGTCGCGGAGCATGGATTCAAAGTTCGTCCTCCGATACTGGATAGAGGCGTGTTGCGAGAAGCCAAGCCAACAGCCACTCGCGTCCGTTCTACTCGCAGGAGGCTCTATTCCGTAGGACCCAAATACTTCTAGGACAGTGTTCCGATAGTGGTACCGCTTGTCATCAGGGGCAATTTCAGCATCTGCTGTGAGCAGTGCTGCAAGGTAGTCCCCGAATTCCAAGTCCAAAGGAGGACAATAGTCGAGGGCTCGAATAGACATGGTGAGAAGGTGGTCTGCCACCTTGGCCCCCTCGGCCGCAACCTCCACGAGGTTGTAGTAACCATCATCAAAGGTCCCAAGCTCCTCAATGCGACGCAGCCAGATCTGAAGGAACGTACGCATCAGGGCGGCAGCGAGGATTTCCCCTCGGGTGTGCGGCTCTCGAAAGTCTGGAGAGTCGAGCAAGTCGCGTGAGGGCTTGATTCGAACTGATCGGCGCAAAGCATTCGCTCGCATACCCCCCAGCGCTCGCCCAAACTCCTCCGCAAGTCCCATGAGGGCGCTGTCGGTTAACGCGCTGGCAGTGAGCGCCCTTCGATGAATCAGAGATTTGCCCCTGCTCTTGGTGGCGACGCGTTTGGTTCCATCATTGAACTGGGTCAAAGCAAGTTCAACGATTTCCTTGAGCGAGAAGATCGACAGCAGCGCGACAACATCCGAGAAACCTTCATGAAATGCAGCCTGATCAGGTCCGGAGAAGTTCATGAAGCCAGCGCGGAGTCCGTCTAGCAAAGCGTGCGTAGTCTCGTGCACGACGATGTCATGCGAGAGGCTCGTAAAGATAAAAGGCCTCGCAGGCTCCTGATCGGCCCTGAA
>NZ_JBWKZU010000128.1:0-3400 GCF_059424825.1 Acidovorax sp. GW101-11A03
CCACCGCACCGGCCATCTGCGGCACGGCCTGGAACACAGCCATGCGCTGCAGCACTGCGCTCATCTCTTCGAGCGTGGACGCAGCGGACAGGCCGTTCATGCGCAGTGCGTCCGAGGTTTCGACCACGGTCTTCCCATCGCCCTGGGCCAACGCTTCGATGAGGCGGAACACATAGGAGCGGTCCACCGCACCCAGCATCTGGCGCACACCGGCTTCCTGCAGCTGGCCGCTGCCGAAGGCGATGGCCTGGTCGGTGAGCGAGAGCGCATCGCGCATGGAGCCGCGCGCAGCGCGCGACAGCAGACGCAGCGCCTGCGGCTCGGCGGGCACGTTCTCGGTTGCCAGCACCTGCGTGAGGTGCGAAAGCACGGTTTCGGGCGCCATGGGGCGCAGGTTGAACTGCAGGCAGCGCGAGAGCACGGTGACCGGCACCTTCTGCGGGTCGGTCGTGGCCAGCACAAACTTGAGGTATTCGGGCGGCTCTTCCAGCGTCTTGAGCATGGCGTTGAACGCCGTGTTCGTGAGCATGTGCACTTCGTCGATCATGAAGACCTTGAAGCGCCCTTGCACCGGCTTGTAGACCGCCTGCTCCAGCAGGCTTTGCACCTCGTCCACGCCCCGGTTGGAGGCTGCGTCCAGCTCGGTGTAGTCCACAAAACGACCGCTGTCGATGTCGGTGCAGGCCTGGCACACGCCGCAGGGCGTGGCGGTGATGCCGCCATTGCCATCCGGCCCCTGACAGTTGAGCGACTTGGCCAGAATGCGCGACACCGTGGTCTTGCCCACGCCGCGCGTGCCCGTGAACAGGTAGGCGTGGTGCAGGCGCTGCTGGGTCAGCGCATTCGACAGGGCCTGGACCACATGCTCCTGCCCCACCATCTCGGTGAAATTGCGGGGGCGGTACTTGCGGGCGAGCACGAGGTAGGACATGGGGGGTGATTCTAGGGCCCAACCAAGTGCCCCCGCCCTTCAATACCGGCACGCTCCCCACCAGGGACACCGCGCAAGGGCCGCCCCGCCGCGCTGGTGTCGTCCCCCTTCCCGAATTGCGCAGCAATTCGAGAGAAGGGGGAAACGGCGCAGCCGTTCAGGGGGTAGAATGCGAGTTGACGGGCCTCCTCGCATGGTGAAGCGGCCAACCGGGTCAGGTGGGGAACCAAGCAGCCCTAACTGTGGAGTCAGTGCCGGGGGTAAGGCTCGTCAACTTCTTCTTTCTTTTTTGCGCGGTCGCGCAAAAGCTTTCTCTCCTTCAAAGCTCCCGCTCCGAAGCCGGTCCGCTGGGTCTGCCCAAAAGCCGACGAAGGCAGAGCCCTCTCGCTTCTTATCACTTGCCTGCAGGACGGCCCAGCCACTGCAGCGCCCCCTCGCCCGCCACGCGGCCGCTGGCCATGCTGGCGGTGAGCAGGTAACCCCCCGTGGGCGCCTCCCAGTCCAGCATTTCGCCCGCGCAGAACACGCCCGGCAAGGCCGTGGCCATGAGGCGCGCGTCCAGCGCCTCAAACGCCACGCCACCCGCCGTGCTGATGGCTTCGTCCAACGGGCGCGCAGCCACCACGGTGATCGGCAAGGCCTTGATCGCATGGGCCAGGGCCACGGGGTCGTTCATGCCATCCTTGCCCAGATGCTCGTAGAGGATGCCCGCCTTGATGCCGTCCAGGCCCAGGCGGCTCTTGAGGTGGCTCGACAGCGAGCGCGAACCGCGCGGATGGCGCACCTCCACCAGCACGCGCTCGGGGCTGTGGTCAGGCATCAGGTCGAGGTGGAAGGTGGCATGCCCATGGGCTTCCACCTCGTCGCGCAGCAGGTGCGATGCGGCATAGACCAGGCTCCCTTCCACCCCCGTAGCCGTGACTACAAATTCGCCCCGGCGGCTGAAGCTGCGGCCCTGGCTGTCGGTGAAGCTGAGCACCACGGTCTTGAAGGGCTGACCTACAAACTTCTCGGAAAAATGCGGCGTCCAGCCCACCGTGGGCGCGGGCGTGCGGCCCAGCAGCTCTTGCAAAAAGGCGCGGCGCGTTTCGCCTGCCGGGGCATCGGCGCGCAGCACATCAAAACCGCAGTTGGACGGGCGCAGCGGCGCCACAACCACGCCGCGCTGCGCCAGCAGCGGCACCCAGGCACCATCCGACCCCAGGCGTGCCCAGCTGCCGCCGCCCAGTGCCAGCACCACGGCCTTGGCGGCCACCCGCACCTCGCCTGCCGGTGCGGCAAAGCGCAGCGCCCCCTCCTCGGCCCAGCCCAGCCAGCGGTGGCGCATGTGGAACAGAACCCCCTGCCCGCGCAGGCGCTGCAGCCAGGCGCGCAGCAGCGGCGCGGCCTTCATGTCGGTCGGGAACACGCGGCCCGAGGTGCCCACAAAGGTCTCCACCCCCAGGCCCTCAGCCCAAGCGCGCAGCGCAGGCCCGCCAAAGGCGCGGACCAGCGGTTCTATCTGTTGCTCGCGCCCGGAATAGCGGCCCACAAAGGGCTCGTGCGGCTCGGAATGGGTGAGGTTGAGCCCGCCCTTGCCCGCCAGCAGAAATTTGCGCCCCACCGACGGCATGGCGTCGAACACATGCACGGCCACACCCGCCCGGGCCAGCACCTCGGCGGCCATCAGGCCCGCCGGACCACCGCCGACAACGGCCACATCGCACTGCAACGGTTCCGCAGACAGGGTGGGAGCATCGGAAGGAGGAAGGGTGTGGGACACGGAAGGGCCTTGCTAAAAAGAGGGAGAGCGCTGCGCTGCCTGGGGGCGGAAGGACCCGTCAGAACAAGGAGCCTTGCGGAGAATCCGCAGGCCCCGGCGCGGCCCGGGCGCGCTCGGGCTTTGCGGGGGCGACCGGCGCAGCGGGGGCGAGAGTATGCCCCACCGCAGGCACCTGGGCGGCCGATGCCCCTGCCGCACCGGGCACTTCGCCCACGGGCACCAAGCGCCCATCGCCCGTGAGGAAGGCGGCGTACACCGCCTCGCCCGGCATCAGCACCGAAACGGCTTCGCGGTAGCGTTGCAGCTGCGCCACCAGCGCCTGCTGGCGCTGGGGCTGGGCGGCGCTTTTGTAATCCAGCACCCACCAGCCTGCCGCTGCGTCGTCGGCATGTGCCGCGCGGCGCAACACCAGGCGGTCGATTCGCAGGCTCTGGCCCTGGTAGTGCAGCGGGGCTTCGTTGATGGCGGTCTGTACCTGGGCCGGGTCCCAGGCCCAGGCGCCCTCCCCGGCCAGGATGCCCTGGGCCATGCGCGCGGCCAGCTCGGCGGCGGCGGGGGTGATGTCGTGGTCGCTGGCCAGCCGGGCGATGCGCGCAGCAGGCCAGCCGTGGGCGCGCAGGTCGGCCAGCGGGGCACCGGCCACACCGGCCTGCTCCAGCAGCTGGTGCATGGCGTCGCCCTGGCGGGACAGCGGCGTGGAGTCGCCA
>NZ_JBWKZU010000129.1:0-3073 GCF_059424825.1 Acidovorax sp. GW101-11A03
GTCCAGGTCGGGCACCTCCTGGAGCAGTTCCAGGGCGGCCGTGGCTTGGCCCGCAATCACATGGGGGTGGTCGAACGGCGGGCTCAGCGTCATGCCACGCTCGCGCGCCAGCTGGCGGCTGATTGCCTCGCGGTCTTCGGTGTAGCGGTTGTAGGTGACCACCTGGGCGCCGTATTCGCGCGTGGCGGCCATCTTGGAGGCGGCGGCGTCCTCGGGCATCACCACCAGGGCAGGCATATCGAGCAACCGGGCCGACAGTGCAATGGCCTGCGCATGGTTGCCGGCCGAGAAGGTTAGCACGCCATGTTCGCGCTGCGCGTCGCTGAACTGGGCTAGCGCGTTGTAGGCGCCCCGGAACTTGAAGGCACCCGTGCGCTGCAGGTTCTCGCACTTGAAGAACAGCTTGGCGCCCAGCCGCTCGTCGATGGTGTTGCACCGCATCACCGGTGTGTGGTGCGCCACGCCTGCCAGCCGCCGGGCGGCAGCGGCCACGTCGTCATGGGTGGGCAGGCTCACAGAGGGGGGCATGCTGGGCACGGTCATGGTGGCGTCCTTGCAGCGGGGCGTGGGCCGCCCCGGGTTTCCACATGATAGCCCTTTGGGTCCAGAGTTGGCGCAAAAATAGCTGCCAGCGCGCGATGGGTAAGCGCGGGTAGCTATGAATTTGGTAGTGAACGAGGTGTTTGCCCTCAGAGCCTGGCCCGGCTCCGGCCCTTGAGGCCTGCGCCGCAGGCGGCCGGGCGGTCCAGCGATCTGCGGCTGGGGGGCGGAGCCGTCCGCCAGCCTCGTCCGCCAGCTCCGTTCCTCAACCCTGTTCGCTGAAGCGGATCAGCGGCGTGAGCGCCGGGAACTCACCCGCCCGCTTTTGCTTCATCGCCGTGACGGACTCCATCACATGTCGGTTGCTCCAGATGGCGCCTTGCAGCCAGCCCATCTGGCGCAGGCTGTCTTCCACGCTGTGGTCGCGCGCGTAGTTCACGGCCTGCTTGGTGCCCCAGATGGCGACGGGGGGTTTGCTGGCAATCTCTTGCGCGCACTGCAGCGCGGCGGCCACCATGGCCTCTGGCGTGTCGAAGACTGCGTTGACCAGGCCGTAGCCCTGGGCCCTTTGCGCGCTCAGGCGGCGGCCGGTGTAGGCCAGTTCTTTCACCACACCCAGCGGGATGAGCTTGGGCAGGCGCTGCAGCGTGCCCACGTCTGCCACCATGCCGATGTTGATCTCCTGGATGCAGAAGAATGCGTCGGCCGTGGCGTAGCGCACGCAGGCCGTTGTCACCATGTCCACCGCGCCGCCGATGCAGCCGCCCTGGATAGCCATGATGACGGGGATGCGCAAGCTCTCGATGCGGGTGAAGGTGGCCTGCATGTCGGTCAGCAGGTCAAAGATGGCGGCGCGGCCCTCGGGGCTCTGGTCGTCCATGGTGATGGCGCCGCCAAAGGTTTCGAGCGCCATGCCCGCGCTGAAGTGTTTGCCGGTGCTGCTGACGACCAGCGCGCGCGCCTCGCCGCTCTTGTTTAACGCAGCCAGCACCTCGTCCAGCTCCCGCCAGAAGGTGGGGTGCATGGTGTTCATGGCCTCGGGGCGGTTCAGCACCAGGTGGGCCACATGGTTGGTGATGCTGAGGGAGAAGCAGGTGAGGGTGGTGTTCATGGTCCGTCACTGTAGACCTGCTGGTCGCAGGCGGGTCGTCGCCTGGGTGACTTTCGATGAATGTGGCTATCTCCGCCTGTCTGTGTTGGGTTTGTTGCTATAAATAGAGGAGCATAATGGTGGAGGTCAGTCGCCGCCCCCGCCGCCGCAGCCACCACCGCCATCTCCCCCTCCGTCCCCGCCACCGCCGTCCGAGCTTTCCGCGCCGCCAAAGTCGCTAGCGCTGCCGCTGTAGCTGCCATCCGAGAAGCTGGTGCCGCAGTAGCTGTCGCCGCCGCTGCCGCCCGCGTCGCTCTTGCGGGCAATGTCGGAGCAGTCGGGCACGTAGGTGAAGCCCCCGGCAATGGCGAACTTGGCATCCAGCGCAAACAGCAGGGGCAGGCGGCTGGGGGCCTTGGGGTCGATGGATTCTTCCTTGCAGGCCCAGTACCAGCAGCGGCGCAGGCCGTCGTTGTGGAGGGCTTTCTTGCCCAGAGCCTCGGCCGGGGTGTGGTGCAAGAAGAAGCCCAGGGCGTTGTGGCACCACAGCTTGTAGGCCTGCGTGTGCAGGATGAACTCGTGCCACAAAGCATCCACGGCCTTGGATGGCATGGCCACAAAGTCCTTGTTGCTGCGCAGGCAGGCCATGAAGAACTGGCGCAGGCCGCGTTCGACCAGATCACAGTCGCGGGGGCTCAGGTGGGGGTAGACCTCGCGCAGCTTGCGCTGCAGAAAGCGGGGCAGGGGGGCTTCGCGGATGTAGCGCTCGCGCACGGCGGTGGTCCAGCGGATCAGCACCACGGTGAGCAGCACCGTGGCAAACACATACAGCAGCCAGATCCACCGGAGCTTCCACACCCCGGCAAACACCCCGATGAAAGCCAGCACCCACAGGATGATGGCCGTCTGGACCACCTTGTTGCCCCAGCGCACCAGGGCGTGTTCTACGCGTTGCATCGTGTCCCTCCTTGTTGTTGTGTGTTTCGGCCATTGCACGGCCGCAATGTGACCAAATCGTGACAAAAGCATGGCATTGTCGCCAGCCTGTCACAAGGCCACCACACCTGCGGAGGGCTCTGGGCGGCAGCGGGTCGCGGGGCGGCAGCTGCCCGACCGCGCCGCCGCGCCACCCCTTCTCCGTTCAGCGGCGCTTGCTGCCGCCGCCGAAGATGCCGCCCAGCACGCCGCGCAGGATCTCCTTGCCCACGTTGGTGCCCACGGTGCGCACGGCCGACTTGGCCATGGTCTGCACCAGACCGTCCTTGCGCCCGCCGCGCGGGCCGGTGGTGCCAAACAGCAGGTCGTTGAGGAAGCTGCTCTCCTGCGGCTGGGCCCCGCCCGGGGCTGTGCTCACGGGGCTGGCACCACCCGCTGTGCGGCTGGCAGGCGTGCCTGCGGGTGCGGGCGGGGCGTTTTCGGCGCGGCCCTTGAGCTTTTCGTAGG
>NZ_JBWKZU010000130.1:0-2611 GCF_059424825.1 Acidovorax sp. GW101-11A03
TTTGCTTCATGCGACTATTGTCTGGGCTTCAAGCTTGCTCAATCACATCGCAGCGGTATTCGTGCAGAGAATCCCTAAGCGAGTATTTCCATCGCGAAGTGGGGCATACGAATCCGATTCGAAGTACGCATCATCGGACGCGGCCCAAGATGCCCGAATGAAGGCTCTGCGCGATTGGGCTAGCGAGGATTTCATTCGCTACTTCCTTTACTGCCCCAGGCCGAGGGATTTACAGCAGTCCGTGCGAGAAGCCTTGAACCAGGCGCGAACGAATGCCCTTTCCGGGGACATTTTTGACTACACGCTTGGCCTTGAACTTCGCGACGACATGCTCTCGGCTTCCCCAACGATTGCAGCAGGCCTCTTTGTTGCCGCACTGGACGGAACACCAACGACCCTTCTAGAAACGCACGCGTCTTTGTTTACACGTTCCACCCCATTCTCATGGTTCATTGTTCAACACATGGCCAATGGTCGACACAGCCTTCACCACAGGCGCCTGTGTCCAGAATCAATCCGAGCGGCAGGCTCTGGACCGAAGTCCCGTGAAATTGAGCGGCTCGTGCGCGGGGATCACCGGGTACTCGACGGAATAAACCTCCCAGATAGCCTTGGCCATGACAATCCCCCGAGAATTCTCCCTGCCCACACAATTGAGATTGCAGTTGTTTGTGGGCTCGACAGGCCGCGGATCGAAGGTACCTAACCCCTTGTATGTCAGACCGTCGGCTTTAGGGAGGCCAAGTCACCAACCTAAAAAGTAGCAGTGGGTCGCGATCCGCCCGTCGCTCCGCGTAGCAGCGGTCGTTTGGCCGTTGCAGAGGCTTCGGCGACGGACGAGCGACCGGTCCATAGCTTGCGGCGGTCATCGGAAGTGCCAACCGGCGTGTGACCGGTCGGGGGGCAAGAGCCGTCGTTCAATGGCCGCGCTCGATTGGCTGCAACCAGCCTGAAGCAGACCTGCCGCACAGCCGACTCAGCAGCGGTTGCGGCCAGTCAAAGGGATGCGACCTACTAGCGCTAAACGGCAAAAAAAGAAAAGCGCTCCCCTCCCGGACTTGCGGCTCTGCGCCATGATCAGAAACACTGGGTACCATTTCCACGTTCGGTAAGCGCGCTATTCTGCGAACCAAATTGGCCTTGAAATTCACACACCGAGAGGTGCTCTGCTTGTGCAGGCGGGTAGAACCAAAGGGAAAATCAGCATGTCGTCATGTGGTCCTACTAGGGAGCGGAAAAGCGCGGTCCCGGCCCGATCCAGTTACGTCGCAGACGCCGCTCAAGTTGCAGGTTCAGAAGGCAGAGGACGTAACCGCCGATCATTGGCCAGAGAAACGGTGGTGCGAGCAAGGCCAAACCGTGCCCCTCTCGTCTACGTGTGTGTGTATCGGCAGGTCTTGCCAAACGCAACGCGCGCTTGGGACGTTGTCAATGATGCTGCCACGCGGTACCCAGATTTAGCGGAGCTATTAAAGCGATACAGATCGGAGCGGTCTGTTTATGACTGGGGTGACGACCCTTCGTTCTTCAGTGCGGAGTACCACGACGGGCGCCCTGAGCTGGCAGCATGGGGCGTGTGTCGGCCGAACGTGCGCGAGAAGTTGTATCCGGACGATATCGTCCTGTATTTTTGCGCAAGAAGGCTGATAGGCACTGGGCACACTGAGTACTTTTATGCAGGTGTTGGGACGGTAGGCGTCCGAATTGAGGACAGGCGACGTGAGGTGTGGAGCGACAGCACAAGTGACGAGCTTCGTCGGTTCCGCAAGCATTTGAACGTCTTGGTCACCTATGACAATCGCGATCAATGCGTGCGGCATGAGCGCTTCCCGCCAGGGCATCCCGCTGATTGGCATGAGCGCGCGGACAGCCCATATATCGTGTTCGATCCTGCCCGGTCAAAGTTCAACATGAAGAGGCCATTGCGTGTCGCAGTCGCTCAGCACGGGGCCAAGAATGAGATTTAGATTTCGGATGGAGGCGCCAGGATTATGGAACTTCGAGCAGCTGTCTTCGATGACCTTGGAGTAACCCGGGGTCTGCGCACCTCGTATCGTGGTACGGCGCATCCGCACATCAACTTAACGAGGAAGCTCGCGGAAGCGGGCATCAGCGCTGATGAGTTTAGGAGCCGAGTGATTGCTTTGGTGTGATGGGGCGAAGAGGTCGAGGGGAATCGCGGCCATCGTTCTCGACGCTAACCTGCGTCAAGACAAGTAACCGCGACGCGGCCGACGATGGAGGTCTTCCATGTGGGTACGCGACGGACCGCGCAATCGAGAGGTCGCTACCGAGGGCGAAGCGGCTGTTCCAAACCGGCGTCGTTTAACAGTTGGTGCTGCCGCTCAGGCATTGGACTGTAAATGACTCAGATCAGCCTCAAGCTGTCGGCACAGACAGTGCGCACCCTTGAGTTTCCGCAGGCTAAGTACTGGACCTGGTAGCGGGGAGCATTTAGGGCATTGTGGTGGCCTGCGGAGGCATGCCTTCATAGCGCTGTGGTGCCGCCTCAGAACCACGCCCAAATGCGCCGCAGCAATGCGGGTGCTGGCCGGGCAGGGCGGAATACATAGCGCGATGGTTTGTGCATGGCCTTCTTGGTGGCAGTTTT
>NZ_JBWKZU010000131.1:0-2399 GCF_059424825.1 Acidovorax sp. GW101-11A03
GTTCGATCACGGGGCGCTGCGAAGGCGTCGTGGTGACGCACGCCGTAGGTAGCCCCATGCAGAAACGCTCCCATAGCGTTCCGCCAGGGGCGCCCACCGCGCAGTCGCAGCGGGCCATCGTGGCGGCCACTTCGCGCGTGGCCACCACCACTTCCAGGCGGCCGGCGGCAGCGGCTGCGAGTTCGCACAACGCCGCGGCTTGCGGGCCTTCCTGGCCGAGCACGGCGACGACGCGCGCGCCGCCGAACCACTCCAGCAGGCCGCGCGCGAAGGGGAGGGTGGCGCCGGCAGGGTCCGTCCCGCCTAGCGCGAGATGGATGCGCGGACCGGCGTGCGGCGCGTCCTCCTGCGTAGCGTGCCGCCTCGTTTCCGCGAATTCCTCCCGCAGAAGGCACCAAGCCGGGCCCAGGAGCAGCGCGGCGGCTGGCGCGAGTTGGCGGTAGGCATCCGCGTCGGCGCTAGGCGACGGGTCGAGCACGGCATCGGCGGCGAGCGGCCTGTCGGCGAGGTCGTCGATGGCGAGCAGGCGCGGGGAAGCGGGGCGGGCCGCTTCGTGCCAGCGGGCGTCGAGGCCGTAGTGGTCGACGACGAGCCAGTCGGTCGGGCCTTCGAGCGAGCGGAGCGTTTCGGCTGCGTCCTCGGCGGCCGTGAGGCCTTCGGGGATGAGGCTGGCCCGGTGGCCGGCGGCCTCGATGCCCGCGGCCCAGGGGCGCATCGCCTGCGTGCCGATGAAGTGACACTGCGCGCCGCGCGCGCGGAGGCGCGACGCCAGAGCGAGGCACCGACTGAGGTGTCCTTGCCCTGCCGCCGGCGACGCGTCGGCGCGGAACGCGACGCGCCGCATCATCGGATCTTGAAGAGCGGCTCCAGCGGCTTGCAGCGCAGCAGCTCGGCCATGCGCCCCTCGAGCGCACCGACGCGCAGGATAGGGAAGACCTCGTCGTACACGGCCAGGAGGCGCGCGATGTCCTCGCGGGTGTGCGCGAAAGTGAGGTTGTGGGTGCCGTAAGCGAGGATGCCGCGCTGGAACATCTCCTGCATGAACAGCGTCTTGCTGCAGAAGGAGGAGCAGCCGGGGACGTCCTTGAGGATGAGGAAGGACCAGCTGGGGTGCCCGGTCGAGGTCATCAGCTCCTGCGTGCCGTGCTTGTAGATGAGGCCCTCGACACCCGCCATGAGCTCGGTGCCGAGCTTCGCGAGGTAGCCCGTCACGTCCTGGGTGGCCACCTTGTCGAGCGTGGCGCCGGAAGCCGCTAGCGAGAGCGTCTCGCCGCCGAAGGTGAACGAGAAGAACACCTCCTCCATCAGCTTCATCACGTCGGCGCGACCGGCGATGGCGGCGAGGGGGTAGCCGTTGGCGAGGCCCTTGCCGAAGCAGGCGAGATCGGGCGTGACGCCCAGCATTTCCTGCGCGCCGCCGGGCGCGTAGCGGAAGCCGGTGATCGTCTCGTCGAACACCAGCAGCGCGCCGTGCTTGCGGCACAGCGCCTGCACTTCTTCCAGGAAGCCGGGCTTCGGCGCCGTGATGTTCATCGGCTCCATGATGGCCGCCGCGACCGCGCCCGGATGGGCCGTGAAGATTGCCTCGAGGGAGTCGGTGTCGTTGTACGTCCAGCTGTGCGTGAGGCCTCGCACGGCCTGGGGCACGCCGAGGTTGCGCGTGGTGGAGCCGATGTACCAGTCCTGCCAGCCGTGGTAGCCGCACACCGCGACGTGTTCCCGGCCCGTGAACGCGCGGGCGACGCGTACCGCGCCGGCCGTGGCGTCGGAGCCGTTCTTGCCGAAGCGCACCTTCTCGGCGCAGGGCACCATGCGCACGATGCGCTCGGCGACCTCGATCTCGATGTCTGTGCTGAGCGTGAAGATCGTGCCCTTGCGCAGCTGGGTCTCCACGGCCGCGGTGACGTCGGGGTCGCAGTAGCCCAGGGTGACGGAGGCGAGTGCGTTGATGTAGTCGGTGTACTCGTTGCCGTCCACGTCCCAGATGCGGCTGCCTTTACCGTGGCTGATGAAGTAGGGCGAGACGCCGTACGGGTACTGCGTGCGGCTCTTGCTGAAGGTCTGTGCGCCGAGCGGGATTACCTTTTCCGCGCGGGCGAGCATTTCCTGTGATTTCGTGAAAGTCTTCATTTCCTGTCCTGTACGGCCGCCGCAGCGTCCCGCCGCAGAGACTTGTAGTAGCCCTCGTTGCGCAGGATTCCACCGTTGATGGTGGCCAACATCGGCTCATTGTCCAGCAATTGCAGGACGTCATCCATCGAAAAGCGCGGATTGGCGGGGTAGAGGCGCTCGAACACCTGCGAAACGAAAACAAAATCACGCGGTTCGTCGACCGTCCAGCGCAGGGCCGAGAGGTCGACGGCGTTGCGGACCTCGCCGAGCCGGAAGCGCTCCGGCCG
>NZ_JBWKZU010000132.1:0-2364 GCF_059424825.1 Acidovorax sp. GW101-11A03
GGGCCGGGGTGGGGGCTGCGGGTGCAGGCGCTGCTGCGGCAGGCGCAGGCGCCGGGCGCTGGGTGGCCACCACGGCGGCGGGTGCGGGGGCTGCCGCCGCAGGGCGGCCGGATTTGCTGGCTGCGTCGGCAGAGAACAGTTCGCGGATCAGGGCCAGCTTGGGCTTGACCGAGTTGGCGCTGGTGGCGTCCAGCTGCAGGGCCTTGTTGTAGGCCTGGCTGGCCAGCTTGGCGTAGATGTCGCCCAGGTTTTCGTGCGCGGTGGCGTAGCTGGGGTTGGTGCGGATCGCCATTTCGAGCGCCGTGCGGGCCTTGTCCAGCTGGTTCTGGTTGGCGTAGAGCACAGCCAGGTTGTTGTAGGGCTCGGGCAGCTCGGGGTACTCTTCCGTCAACTTGGTGAAGGTGGTGATGGCCTCGCCCTGCTTGCCGCTGTCGGCCTGTGCCACGCCGCGCAGAAAGCGCAGCTGCGGGTCGCGCGGGGTGGCGGCCAGGCGCTGATCGGCCTTCACCAGGGCTTCGGCGGCCTTGCCGGTTTTCAGCAGTTGGGTGATGTCGGAGTAGTCCTCGGCATGGGCCACGCCCGCGCCCAGCAGCGCGGTCAGCGCCACCAGGCGCAGGAGTTGTGGAAGGGTGCGGAGGACTGGCTTCATGGGGATTCCGGGGTGTTGGGCAGCGGCCCGCCGGGGCGGGGGCTTATACTGCGGCGGATTGTAGCTGAGGGGGTTGTCATGACGGAACGCTGTTGCCGCGGGTGATTTCGCTGTAGGCCCCCCGCCGGGCCAACCCCCGCCGAGGGCTCTGAAAACCTGTTCCAGGCCCTTTGCTACCGGGTGAATCTCTTCACCCAACCACCCCTTCCCCCGTGACTGAAATCCCATGAGTTTGCGCATCTACAACACGCTGTCGCGTGCATTGGAGGACTTTTCCCCGCTCGAACCCGGCCATGTGCGCATGTATGTGTGCGGCATGACCATCTACGACCTGTGCCACATCGGCCACGCCCGCATGATGATGGCGTTTGATGTGGTGCAGCGCTGGCTCAAAAGCAGCGGCTTGCGCGTCACCTATGTACGCAACATCACCGACATCGACGACAAGATCATCAAGCGGGCGCTGGAGCGGGGCATCACCATCCGCCAGCTCACCGACGAGATGATTGCCGCGATGCACCAGGACATCGGCCTGCTGGGCATCGAGCCACCCACCGTGGAGCCGCGCGCCACCGAATACGTGCCCCAGATGCTCTCGCTCATCGGCCAGCTCGAAGGCAAAGGCCTCGCCTACCGTGCGAGCAACGGTGATGTGAACTACTCGGTGCGCAAGTTCGACGGCTACGGCAAGCTCTCGGGCAAATCGCTGGACGAGCTGCGTGCCGGCGAGCGCGTGGCCGTGCTCGATGGCAAGGAAGACCCGCTCGACTTCGTGCTGTGGAAGGCCTCCAAGCCCGAGGAGCCGCCCGAGGCCAAGTGGGACAGCGAATTCGGCGCGGGCCGCCCCGGCTGGCACATCGAATGCTCGGCCATGTGCGGCGCCACGCTGGGCGAGACCTTTGACATCCACGGCGGCGGCGCAGACCTGCAGTTCCCCCACCACGAGAACGAAATCGCCCAGAGCGAAGGCGCCACCGGCCAGCCTTTGGCGAAGTTCTGGGTGCACAACGGCTTTGTGCGCGTGGACAACGAAAAGATGTCCAAGAGCCTGGGCAACTTCTTCACCATCCGCGACGTGCTCAAGAGCTACGACGCGGAGACGCTGCGCTTTTTCATGGTGCGCGCCCACTACCGCAGCGCGCTGAACTACAGCGACGCCCACCTGGACGACGCGCGCCAGGCCTTGAAGCGCCTGTACACGGCGCTGAGCCTGGTCGCCCCCGCCGAAGTGGCTGCGATCGACTGGAGCAACCCCTACGCAGCCCGCTTCAAGGCCGCGATGGACGAGGACTTTGGTACCCCCGAGGCCGTGGCCGTGCTGTTCGAGCTGGCGGGCGAGGTCAACAAGACCCGCTCGGCCGAGCTGGCCGGACTGCTCAAGGCGCTGGGTGGTTGCCTGGGGCTGCTGCAGGGTGACCCCAAGGCCTTCCTGCAGGCCGGTGCAGGTGTGAACGAAGCCGACATCCAGGCGCAGATTGCTGCCCGCGCCGCCGCCAAGGCCGCCAAGAACTTCGCCGAGGCCGACCGCATCCGCCAGGCGCTGCTGGCCCAGGGCATCGTGCTCAAGGACTCTGCCGCAGGCACGACATGGGAAGCCGCGCAGTGATCCCCATTTGTATGCAAAAAATGCCGCTACGGCGCATGGGGTAAGCCGTGGCAGCTTCAAAAAAGATAGCGGGCGACGCCGCAACGCCGCCGCTGGTGCTGGCCACGCC
>NZ_JBWKZU010000133.1:0-2268 GCF_059424825.1 Acidovorax sp. GW101-11A03
GCATACTGCCCTTTGTGCTGCGGCAGTTGCTGGAGGGCTGAGAGATTGACTGCACAACGGGGCTTCGGCCCCGTTTTTCTTGGGTGACCCAGGAGGGTGCGACCGGTGGCGGCGGTCTGGTCATTTCCTTACGCCTCGATACACTTGTGACGTACTTCCGGAATCACAACCCGCCCCGTTTCTGCACCGCTTCTCCACGCTGCCCATGGCTCCTTCCCCACCCCCCCTGACCACGCGCTCCTACCTGTCGGACGCGCCCGCTGTCACGGTGGTGCTGGTGGTGGCGGTGCTGGCTCTGGTGATCCTGCCGCTGGTGCAGTTGCTGGGGGACGGCGCCGGGGCGCAGCACGGGCTGGAGCCGCTGCTGGAGATGGCGGCGGTGTTGCTGGGGTTGCTGGTGGTGTCGGTGTCGCTGCACGCGCTCGAAGCGCATGAACAGGCGCGGGCCAACGTGCTGGTGGTGGGGGTGGGGGTTGCGGCGGCCTGCAATTTTCTGCATGGCGTGCTGGTGCACTCCGGCCCGGTACACATGCCGGTGGGCACTGCCCATATCTCCCTGTGGCTCAGCAGTTGGGCGCGTCTGGCCGAGGTGCTCACCCTGGGGCTCGTGGCCACGCGGCTGGCGGCGCCGGGGGCGCCCCAGGCCTG
The DNA here is from genome assembly GCF_059424825.1 of Acidovorax sp. GW101-11A03. Taxonomy (NCBI): domain Bacteria; kingdom Pseudomonadati; phylum Pseudomonadota; class Betaproteobacteria; order Burkholderiales; family Comamonadaceae; genus Acidovorax; species Acidovorax sp. GW101-11A03. The sequence goes on from NZ_JBWKZU010000133.1 coordinate 649, forward strand.
GCTGGCGGTTTCCGGGGGGATCACGCTGCTGGTGGTGGGGGCGGCCATGGGCCCCTTGCCGGGCTGGTTTGCCCAGGCCGCTGGCGGGGTGCTGCGCCAGGCGCTGGCGGCGGGGTTGGCGCTGGCGCTGGCCGTGATTGCCGGGGCGCTGTACCGCCGGAGCCGCCGCGATGGCCAGGCGGTCCCGGAGGACGAAAACCGGCCACGTGACCGCCTGTTTGCCTGGGCGGCCATGGCGTTTGTGTGTGGCGAAATCACCGTGGGGGTGCTGGGCGGCCATTCCCCCGTCGGTGGGCCACTGGCCCATGGCCTGCGGGTGGTGGCCTATGCGCTGTTGTACCAGGCGGTGTTCGATGCTGGCATCCGCCGGCCCTTTGCCCGCATCCAGACCGCCGAGAGCCGCCTGCGCGAAAGCGAAGGCCGCCTGTCGCTGCTGGGCCGCAATCTGCCCCACAGCGTGTTGTTTCAGGTGGTGCGTGAACTCGATGGCCGTGTGCACTTTGTGCACATGGGCGAAGCCATCGAGCGCCTCAACGGCGTGCGCGTGCAAGAGGTGCTGGACGACCCCAGCGTGTTGTATCGCCAGATCCTGGAGGAAGACATGGGCCGCCTGCGCGAGGCAGAGCGGCATTCATTCCTGTCGATGACCAGCCTGGAGGCGGTTTTCCGGGTTCGCCGCACCGATGGGGAAGTGCGCTGGATGCACCTGAGTTCGTCTCCCCGAAGGCTGGACGACGGCCGCGTGCTGTGGGATGGCGTGCAGACCGACATCACCGCCCACCACCAGGCCGCTGAGGCGGCGCACGCCAAGGATGCGCTCATGGCCAACATGTTGCGCCTGGTGCCGGGCGGTGTGGCCCGACTCGACCGCGATCTGCGGGTTCTGTATGTCAACGAGCAACAGGCACGCTGGCTGTACAAGACGCCGCAGGACCTGCAGGGGCAACTGCTGCAGGACGTGATTCCGCCCGAAGTCTTCGTGCGCATGCAGCCCCATTTCGAGAAAGCCTTTGCGGGCGAGATGGCAGTGTTTGAGAACCGCATCGATGGCCCTGATGGCATGCAGTACCGCCACACCACCATTGCACCCGAGGCCGTTGCAGGGCAGGGAACATCGGCCGTGGTGCTGTTTGCCTACGACCTCACGGCGCTCAAGCGCGTCGAGCAGGAGCTGGCGCACCAGAAGGCGCACCTGGCCCGCGTGGTCAACGCCATGCCCGACATGGTGTTTCTCAAGGATGCCGAGGGCGTGTACCTGTCGGTCAACCCCGTGTTCGAGCGCTTTGCGGGCCGGCCCGAACGCGATGTGGTGGGCCGCAACGACTACGACCTGACCAACCCGGCCGAGGCCGAGCGCTTTCGCAAGTACGACCAGCGTGCCATGCAGGCCTGGCAGCCGCTGGTGTATGAAGAAACGCTCACTTTTGCCGAAGACGGCTACCAGGGCCAGTTCGAAACCATCAAGACCCCCATCCGCGACCTGCACGGCCGCGTGACCGGTGTGCTGGGCGTGTGCCGCGACATCACCGACCGCAAACGTGCCGAGCAGGAAATCGAGCGCCTGGCCTTCTACGACGCGCTCACCGGCCTGCCCAACCGGCGCCTGCTGCTGGACCGCCT
>NZ_JBWKZU010000134.1:0-2249 GCF_059424825.1 Acidovorax sp. GW101-11A03
TGGCTGGCCACCGACGAGGGGCCGAAGAAGGTGCTGATAACCCGACAGACGTCGGTCGCCTTTCTGCCTGACTGCCATCGGGCCGCAGCGCAAGCTCCGCTGGCAAGCGTGCAGGGCTTGGAGGTAAGGGAGCTCGATCTGAAGACGTTCGACCAGAAGCCCGTCCTCGGTGTCTATGCTCGCAGGTTCCGCGATCTGGGCAAGCTGGCGCGCGCACTCCAGCCACTGGGAATACCGCTCTACGAAGCGGATGTCCGCCCGCACGATCGCTACCTGATGGAGCGGTTCATCACGGCCGGTGTTCTGGTCGAGGGAGGCCAGCGCGAAGGTTCGACCATCCTCGACGGCAGGTTGAAGCCCGCGTCTGGTTGGCGCCCGGTGTTGAAGGTGGTGTCGCTGGACATCGAGACGAGCGCAACGGAGGATCTGTACTCCATCGCACTGGATGGTGCGGGTGACCGGGTGGTGTTCATGCTGGGGGAAGCACCAGAGTCTGTGCCGGCGCCAGCTGTGTCGCCGATGGACTTCAGGCTTGTGTACTGCTCAACTCGCAGGGCGATGATCGAGCAGCTCAATGCCTGGTTTGCGGACCATGACCCGGATGTCATCGTCGGCTGGAGCGTGATCCAGTTCGACCTGCGGGTGCTGCAAAAGACCGCCGACGCGAACTCCGTGCAGCTGTTGCTCGGACGCGAGCGCCGCCCCATCGCGTGGCGTACGCACCCCGGCCGCCAGGGCTACCTGTTCGCGCCCATGCCCGGGCGTGTGGTTGTCGATGGCATCGAAGCACTGCGGGCGGGCATGTGGAGCTTCCCGTCTTTCAGCCTCGAAGCGGTCTCGCAGGCATTGCTGGGCGAGGGCAAGGAGATCGGCGATGCCTACGACAAGATGGCGGAGATCGAGCGGCGCTACCAGGAAGACAAGCCCGCGCTGGCCAGCTACAACATCCGCGACTGCGCGCTCGTCCTGCGAATCTTCGAAAAACTGGAACTGCTGCCGTTCGTACTGGAGCGAGCCCAGACGACAGGCTTGCAGATAGATCACTTCGGCGGCTCCATCGCCGCATTCAGCCACCACTACCTGCCGCGCATGCACCGCCTGGGCTACGTGGCTCCCAACGTGGGTGACATCGCAGCCAAGGCCTTTCCCGGCGGCTATGTGATGGACTCCACCCCGGGCTTCTACGACTCCGTCGTGGTCCTGGACTACAAAAGCCTGTACCCCTCCATCATCCGGACCTTTCTGGTGGACCCCGTGGGTCTGGCCGAGGGAGAGAGCGCCGACATCCAGAGCGGGTTGGTGCAGGGGCCGCAAGGCACGCTGTTTTCGCGCGACAAACACTGTCTGCCGGACATCGTGACCACCCTTTCGGATGCTCGGGACGAAGCCAAGCGGGCGCGCAACCAGCCGCTGTCACAGGCCATGAAGCTGCTCATGAACTCCTTCGCTGGTGTGCTGGGTGCGTCCGAGTGCCGCTTCTTCAATCCGAAGCTGGTATCCGCCGTGACCCTGCGGGGCCACGAGGTGATGAAGCTGACCCGCGCATTTGTGGAGGAGCGCGGATACCAGGTCATCTACGGAGACACTGACTCCATCTTCATCTGGCTTAAACGCACCTATCCCAACGCGAAGGCACACGCCATTGCGGCCGGCCTGGTGCAGGAGATCAATGCCTGGTGGACCCGCAAGCTGCGTGAAGAGCAGCGGCTGGAGAACTTCCTCGAAATCGAGTTCGATACCCACTACGCCAAGTTCTTCATGCCCACCATCCGGGGATCGGACGTCGGCAGCAAGAAGCGCTACGCCGGCCTGAGCGTCGATGAAGAAGGTCGGGAGGAGATGGTCTATCGCGGACTGGAGATGGCCCGCAGCGACTGGACCCCGTTGGCGCGCCAGTTCCAGGAAGGCTTGTTGTCACGCATCTTCCATGGCGAGCCCTACCGGGCGTTTGTGGCCGACTATGCGCGGTCGATGTTGGATGGCCAGATGGATCCGCTGCTTGTCTACCGAAAACGCCTGCGCCACCGACTCGATGCCTATGAGGTCAACGTGCCTCCCCAGGTGCGCGCGGCGCGCATTGCTGACGCGCACAACGCGAAGCTGAACCGTCCGCAGCAGTACCAGCGTGGAGGCTGGATCGAGTACGTGATGACGCAAAGCGGCCCCGAGCCTCTGGAGGCCCGGTATTCGCACATTGACTATGAGCATTACCTCGTCAAACAACTCCAGCCCATCGCCGATGCGATTCT
>NZ_JBWKZU010000135.1:0-2020 GCF_059424825.1 Acidovorax sp. GW101-11A03
GCGTTGCGCTGCCAGCCGCCGGTGAAGCCCGTCACATGCTCCACGGCCGGGTCGGCCTGCACGATGGCCAGGAAACGCTGCAGCCGCTGTTCCATGGCTTGGTAGGACGTGGCCTGGTCGGCCCGGATGAAGCCCGAGATGCGGCCCGTGTCCTGCTCGGGCATGAAGCCCTTGTCGATGGCGGTGTAGAGATACACGTTGAGCCCCACCACGCAGGCCAGCGCCAGCAGGGCCACCGGCTGGTGGCGCAGGCACCAGGCCAGGCTACGGCGGTACAGGCGCATGCCCCGCACCTGGGACCGCCCCAGCCACCGGCCCACGGCACCCCGCCAGCCGCTGCGCCGCACAGGGGTCAGGTGGTGGGGCTTGAGCAGCGCGGCGCACATCATGGGCGTGGTGGTGAGCGATACCACCATCGACACCAGGATGGCCGAGGACATGACGATGGCGAACTCACGGAAGAACCGCCCCACGATGCCACCCATGAACAGGATGGGCACAAACACCGCAATGAGCGAAATGCTCATCGACACCACGGTGAAGCCGATCTCGCGCGCGCCGTCGAGCGAGGCCTGCAGCGCGGTCTTGCCCCGCTCCATGTGGCGCATGATGTTTTCGAGCACCACGATGGCATCGTCCACCACAAAGCCCGTGGCCACCGTGAGCGCCATGAGCGAGAGGTTGTCGAGCGTGTAGCCCGCCAGGTACATCACGCCAAACGTGCCCGCCAGCGACACCGGCACCGCCACGCTGGGGATGAGCGTGGCGCGCCCATTGCGCAGAAACAGGAACACCACCAGCACCACCAGCGCCACGGCAATGAACAGCGCACGCTCCACCTCCTTGACCGAAGCGCGCAGCGTGGGCGTGCGGTCGGACACCACCTCGATATCGATGGACGCCGGGATGGACGCCTGCAGCGCGGGCAGCAGCGAACGCACCCGCTCCACCGCTTCGAGGATGTTGGCGCCGGGCTGTTTGTACACCTGCAGCAGGATGGCGGGCTTGCCATTGGCCACGCCAAAGTTGCGCACGTCCTGCACCGAATCCACCACCTCGGCCACATCCTGCAGCCGCACGGCCTGGCCGTTCTTCCAGCGCAGCACCAGCGGTGCATAGTCGGCCGCCACGCGGGCCTGGTCGTTGGTGGCCACCTGCCAGTAGTGGTCCTCGCGCTCCACCGCACCCAGGGGCCGGTTGGCGTTGGTGGTGACGATGGCACTGCGCACCTGCTCCAGCGAAATGCCGTTGGACGCGAGCCGCACCGGGTCCAGCTCCACGCGCACTGCGGGCAACGCGCCACCGCTCACCGTGGCCTGCCCCACGCCCTCGACCTGCGAGAGCTTTTGCGCCAGCACGGTAGAGGCCGCGTCGTACATCTGCCCGCGCGTGAGCAGGTCCGACGTGAGCGCCAGGATCATGATGGGCGAGTCGGCCGGGTTGACCTTGCGGTAGGTCGGGTTGCTGGGCATGCCCGTGGGCAGCAGCGTGCGTGCGGCGTTGATGGCGGCCTGCACATCGCGCGCGGCGCTGTCTACATTGCGGTCCAGGTCGAACTGCAGCGTGATGGAGGTGCTGCCCAGGATGGAGCGCGAGGTGATCTCGGTGACCCCCGCGATGGCCCCCAGCGACCGCTCCAGCGGCGTGGCGACGGTGGCGGCCATGGTGTCGGGGCTGGCGCCAGGCAGGCTGGCGCTGACCGAAATGGTGGGGTAGTCCACCTGCGGCAGTGGGGCGACGGGCAGCAGGAAGTACGACACCGCTCCGGCCAGGGCCAGGCCCAGGGTAAGGAGCATGGTGCCGATGGGGCGGTGGATGAAGGGGGTGGAGAGGCTCATGAGCGGGCCTCTTTTTCTAGGCTTTTTGGGGCGTTTGCGCGCGTTGGGATTGCCTTATTAGCTACACTATTTATAGCAATCAATGTGCTTTGGTTGAGGGCGGGGGCCGGGGTGTGCGCCCGGCGGCGCAGTAACTTTCTTTCGTCTCGCCGAAAGAAAGTCACCAAAGAAAGGGCGACCCT
>NZ_JBWKZU010000136.1:0-1714 GCF_059424825.1 Acidovorax sp. GW101-11A03
GTGCCGGCGAGCTGGTTGGCCTGGCGCGCCGTGTCGGCCGACTGGCTCACGGTGGCTGTGAGCTGCTCCATGCTGGCTGCCGTCTCTTCGAGGTTCGAGGCGGTCTGCTCGGTGCGGGCCGACAGGTCCTGGTTTCCGTTGGCGATCTCGATGGATGCCGAGGACACCGAGTCCACGCCTGTGCGCACCTCGCTCACCACCGTGCGCAGCCGCGCCGACATGGCGGACAGCGAGCGCAGCATGTGGCCAAACTCGTCCTTGCGGGTGGACTGCAACTCACGCGTGAGATCGCCTGCGGCGATGGCGTCGATGGTGGACACCGCCTGGTTGAGCGGGTCGCTGATGGAGTGCACCAGCCGCCAGGCCAGGAAAATGCCCACGGCCAGCAGCACCATGGACAGGATGATCCCCGAGACGGCGTTCTGGATGCGGCGGCTCGTGGCGTCAGCACGGATGGCGTCGCGGCGCTTTTCCAGCGCGGCCACAAAGTCGTCCTGGGCCTTGAGGTACTTGGTGACCAGGGGGGCAAACTCGTCGTCCGCAAAACGCTGGGTAGCCACGGCATCGCCCGCACCTTTCAGCTCCCAGGTCTTGGCGGTGGCGGCCAGCACGGCCTTGCGGGCGTCCAGCACCTTGTCGAGCGCGGCTTTTTCTTCGGGCGCGGTGGCAGACGCAACGATCTTCTCCTGGACCTTGTTGATGTTGCCGATGATCTCCTTGACCTTGGCGCCGTACTGCTCGGCCAGCACCGAGTCGGTGGTCACCGCGCCACCCATGACCATGGTGACGGCGGTTTCGGTGGCGCCGCGCCAGCGCACGGCCGTGGAGATGCGCTCCTCGATCTCGATGATGCCGTCCATCGCAGCCGTCATCGAATTGTTGCCCCGGTTCTGAGCAAAGCTCGAGAGCAGGAGCATGCCGATCATCAGACCCAGAAAAGCGCCCCAGAGCTTGCGGGAGACGCGGATATTGTCAAATTGCATGGTTGGTAGTTCCTCGTGGACCGGTGATGTCTCTCTCATGTTCTGCGCAAGGCACACAGGAAACATTCGATTACATCAACGACAGGCCATAGCCTACGCCAGCCCGGCGTGCCCACAGGCCCGCACCCCACCGGGAAATACCCGCATCCGGAAAACACCCCGGATGCGCGAACGAAAAAGCCGCGAACCCCAGGCCGGGCAACCCCCGCCGGGCTGCGCCACGCAAGGTGTGCGCCCCAGGGAGCAGGAGTTTGAGCAAAAATGGGCGTTTCCGCGCTACCACATTGCCTTGAAAGCTATCAATTCAGGAGTGATAGCACCACAAGGGCTGGGCCGTGTCAGAAGCTTTCCCATTCGTCGTCATTGCCACCTGCGGCGGCCCGGGGGGCCGGTGCAGGGGAGGCCGCAGCAGAAGGCGCAGCTGTGACCTTGGGGGTGGCAGGCGCCTTGCCCGCCAGCCGGGCGGCCACCGGCGCCTTGGCGGTGGCTGCGGATGCCGGTTTGCTGCCGGTACCGCTCACCCGCGCGGCTGCGGAAGCGGGACGGGGCGCCGCTGCCGGGGCCCGCGCGGCCACCGCGCCCACGTTGAACACAGACACCACCTCCGCCAGCCGCTGCGCCTGGTCGCGCATCGAGGCGGCTGCGGCCGTTGACTCCTCCACCAGCGCCGCGTTCTGCTGCGTCATCTGATCGAGGTGCGTGACCGCCTGGTTCACCTGGGCGATGCCGTC
>NZ_JBWKZU010000137.1:0-1671 GCF_059424825.1 Acidovorax sp. GW101-11A03
CAGCCGGGCGCTGCGCTCCACACGGCCCGTGTCGGGCGCCACCAGGCCCAGCAGCACATTGCCCAGTGTGCTTTTGCCGGTGCCGCTGGGGCCTTGCACGGCGATGCGTTCGCCGCTGCGCAGTTCCAGGTCGAGCGGCGCAAACAGCTTCTGCGCGCCATAGGCTTTGGAGATGCCATGCGCCGTCTACGACGGGTTCCCCCAGCGTGGGCTCGGCAAACGGCAGCCAGTGGGCCGGGTCGGCCTGCAGCAGCTGGCGGGTAAAGGCGTGCTGCGGCGCGGCCGCCACGGTGTGGATGTCGCCTTGCTCCACCGCCTGCCCGTGGCGCAGCACAATGACTTGGCCGCCCAGCGCCTGCGCCACCTGCATATCGTGCGTGATGGTAAGCAGGCAGCCACCCGCCTGCAGCACGCCCTGGAATAACTCCACCATGCGGCCGCGCCAATGCGCGTCCAGGCCTTTGGTGGGCTCGTCCACCATCAGCACCGGCGCGCCTCCGGCCAGGGTGATGGCGGCCACCGCGCGCTGGGCCATGCCGCCCGACAGTTGCCAGGGGTAGTGGCTGCCTGCGCCGCCCAGGCCCGCAGCGCCCAGCACCTGTTCGGCCTGTGTGCTGGCGGCGCTGGGGGGCTGCTGGTGCAGCAGGCGGTACACCTCGGCCAGCTGCGGCGCCACGCGGGCCAGGGGGTTGAGTGCCAGCGAGGGCTCCTGCGGCAGCAGCGCCAGCTTGCGGCCCCACAGGGCGCGGCGCGCGGCGGCGTCCTGGGCGCGGGTGGTGGTGCCATCCAGCGTGATCTGGCCCGTGGCCTGCAGTGCCGGCGGCAGGTTGCCCATGATGGCCTGGGCCAGCAGCGACTTGCCCGCGCCGCTTTCGCCCACCAGGGTCAGCGCCTCGCCCGGCCGCAGGCTGAAGCCGATGTCGCGCAGCAGCCGTTTGCCGCCCACCTGGATGCCCAGGCCCTCCACGACCAGCAGGGCGTCGGATTTGAAAGGCGTGGTCATGCGGTCTCCCGGTCGGGGTTGAGCAGCATCATCGCGGCCACCAGCCACACCAGCAGGGCGGTGGGGGCAGCAATGAGCCACGGGGCTTCTTCGTAGTAGGGCATGGCCTCGGTCATCATCAGGCCCAGCTCGGGCGTGGGCGGCTGCATGCCCACGCCCACAAAACCCAGTGCGGCCAGCGCCAGCACGGCTTGCGATGTGGTGAAGGCCAGCAGCGTGCCCAGCGTGGGTGCCAGCGCGGGCAGCAGGTGGCGGCGCAGCACATAGCCGCGCCCAAAACCCAGCAGGCGCGATGCCTGAACCGCGTCGCCCGCCAGCACGGGCCGGGCCACCGCACGGCTCACGCGAAAGTATTCGACCCACAGCGCCGCCGACAGGCCCGCATACAGCGCCCACAGCGCGCCGGGTGCCAGGGCCGCAATCAGCAGCACCAGCAGCAGGCCGGGGATGGCGAGCACCGAGTCCGACAGCATGAGCAGCGCCCGCTCGGTGCGCCCTCCACGCCACGCGGCGGCAATGCCCAGCAAGGTGCCGGGCACGGCGGCGCTTACTGCCGCCAGCAGCGCCATGCCCAGCGACAGCTGCGCCGCATGCGCGAGCCGCGCCAGCGCTGAGCGGCCCAGCACATCGGTGCCCAGCCAGTGCTGGGCGCTGGGGGGCTCCAGGGT
>NZ_JBWKZU010000138.1:0-1639 GCF_059424825.1 Acidovorax sp. GW101-11A03
GGCGCAGGCCGACGGCGCCGTGGCCCAGGCCGACGCCGCCATGGCCGAGGCCCAGGGCGCGCGGGACGCAGCGCAGGCCGCACTGGCTGCCTGGGGCGTGCAGGCCGCGCCCACCCTGGCGCTGGCGGACGGGGCGGAGCCCGAGCCCCCGGTGCCCGATGCCACGGCAGCCGCTGCCCAGCACCCTGCGGCGGCCGACTGGCAGGACCAGGCCGAGGTGGCCCGCCGCGCCGCCGACCTGGCTGCCGTGCAAACCCGTGCCAACCCCGAGCTGACGGTGGCCGCCACTCGGGGCCGCGAGCAGGCGGGCGACCGCTACCAGCAGACCTTCACCGTGGGCCTGCGCATACCCCTGGGCGGGGGCGACCGTGCGCAGGCGAAGCAGGCTACAGCACGCGCCGATGCCATCGATGCCGAGGCGCGTGCTGCCGTGGAGCAGAGGCGCCTGGACGCCGACATCGCTGCCGCCATGGCCCGCGTCAAAGCCACCCAGGCCCAGCGCGATGCCCTGGCACGGCACGCGGCGCTGGCGCAGGGCACACGCGGCTTTATCGACAAGGCCTTCCGACTGGGTGAAGCCGACGGCCCCACACGCCTGCGTGTGGAGCTGGAAGCCGCCCAGGCCGAACGCCAGTTGGCCCGCGCCCGCATCGAAGCGGCGGCCGCCATCTCCCACCTGCGCCAAGCCCTGGGCCTGCTGCCGCAATGACGCCCTTGAGGCCCTCACCACTTTTGCTGAACACCATGAAACTAGCTTCCACTTTCTCCACACTGGGCCTGGCCCTGCTGCTGGGCTTGCTACCGCCGACAGCGCTGGCTGGTGCTGGCCACGACCATGGCGAAACCCCCGCCGCCGCAGCGGGCACAGCCCTGCCGCGCTTTGCCGCCACCTCCGACCTGTTTGAACTGGTGGGCGTGCTCGACGGGCAAAAAATCGCGCTCTACCTGGACCACGCGGGCGACAACAGCCCGGTGAAAGACGCCCGGCTGGAGTTGGACATCGCGGGCACCAACGTACCCGTCACCCGCGTGGCCGAGGGCGAGTTCCAGGCCACCCTGGCCGCGCCGCTGGCCGAGGGTGTGAGCCCCGTCACCGCCACCGTGGCCGCAGGCACTGACACCGACCTGCTCGCAGGCGAGATCGACCTGCACCCCGCCGCTCACACCGATGCCGCACCGGCAGGGCTGGCCCGCCGCACTGTGCTGATCGCAGGCGCCGTGGCCGCCGTGCTGCTGGCGCTGGTCGCCGCGTGGGGCTTGCGCCGGGGCCGTGCTGCCCGCATGGGCAACAACCAGCGCGTGGGAGGTGCAGCATGAAGCGCTTCCACCCCATGCCCTCCTTGCTTGCTCTGCTCATGGCCGCCGTGCTCAGCGCCCCTGTGCCAGCCCTGGCAGGCCCCGGCCACGACCATGGCGATGCACCACCTGCGCCCAGCGGCAACGGCCCCAGCCGCCAGCCCGATGGCAGCGTGTTTCTGCCCAAACCCGCGCAGCGCCAACTGGGCGTGCGCACTCTGGTGGCAGCCACCGGGCAACACGCCAAGGCTTTTGAACTGGCAGGCTCCGTGGTGATGGACCCCAACGCAGGCGGCAAGGTGCAGGCCGTGCTGGCCGGGCGGCTGGAGGCCGGGCCCAAGGG
>NZ_JBWKZU010000139.1:0-1593 GCF_059424825.1 Acidovorax sp. GW101-11A03
GGCCCGCAGGCCGTCACCGCCCTCGCCCGCCTTGCGCCCGGCGTGGAAAAGCTGGTGTTCATGACCGGCGGCGCATTCAGCATTGCAGGCTGCGACTGCTTTGTGACCCGCAGCGGCTACACCGGCGAAGACGGCTTTGAAATCTCCGTGCCCGCCGCGCAGGCCGAGACGCTCGCCCGCGCCCTGCTGGCCCAGCCCGAGGTCAAGCCCATCGGCCTGGGCGCCCGCAACTCGCTGCGCCTGGAAGCGGGCCTGTGCCTGTATGGCAATGACATCGACACCACCACCACGCCCCCCGAAGCCGCGCTGAACTGGGCCATCCAAAAGGTGCGCCGCACCGGTGGCGCCCGGGCTGGCGGCTTCCCGGGAGCCGACAAGGTGCTGGCGCAAATCGACAACCCCACCACCCTGCCTCGCAAGCGCGTAGGTCTGGTCGCGCTGGAGCGTGTGCCCGTGCGCGAGCACACCGAGTTGCAAAGCACCGACGGCCAGAAGATTGGCGAAGTCACCAGCGGCCTGCTGGGCCCCACGGTGAACGAACCCGTGGCCATGGGCTATGTGGCACCCGCCTTTGCCGCCATCGGCACGCGTGTGAACGCTATCGTGCGCGGCAAGGCTGTGCCCATGGAAGTGCGCGCCATGCCGTTTGTTTCCGCCAACTACTTTCGCGGCTGATTTCGCGGGCGACCGTGCACCAACGCGGCCTGCGCCCGCTACATTGCTGATTCCCTTATTTATCCCGTTGCTTGAGGAGCTTCCCCATGACCGTCAAATTTTCCAAAGAACACGAATGGATCAACACCGCCGACACGGCCGCTGCTGTGGTGGGTATCACAGTGCACGCACAAGATGCGCTGGGCGATGTGGTGTTTGTGGACCTGCCTGAGGTGGGCGCCACCTTCAGCCAGGGTGACGTGGCGGGCGTGGTCGAGTCCGTGAAGGCTGCTGCCGACGTGTACATGCCTGTCACCGGCGAGATCGTGGAAGTCAACGAAGCCCTGCGCGCCGACCCGTCGCTGGCCAACACCGACCCGCTGGGCGCTGGCTGGTTCTTCAAGGTCAAGCTGGCCGATGCGGCCCAGCTCGATGCCCTGATGGACGAGACGGCTTACACGGCCTTTGCGGCCAACGCCTGACGGGCACTTGGCCCATTCGTCTCCGGTTTCAAAAACCATAGCTGCCAGCGCTTGATTCCATTGGCTTTCAAAGAAAATTCTCCTGAAACGTCCGACTGACAAGCGCCAGCAGCTTCTTTTTTCATAGCACCCTGAACGCCCGCCATGACTGCCGCCCTGCCCACATCCTTGCCGTTGTCCGCGCTGGAAAACGCCGCCGAATTCCTGCCCCGCCACATCGGCATCGACGCAGCGGATGAAGCCCACATGCTGTCCGTGATCGGCGAGGCCTCGCGCCGCGCGCTCATTGACTCCATCGTGCCGCGCTCCATCGCACGCAGCCGCGCCATGGACCTGCCGGCAGCCACCACCGAGGCCGCAGCGCTGGCCGAACTGAAGGCCATCGCGGGCAAGAACAAGGTGCTCAAGAGCTTCATCGGCCAGGGCTACTACGGCACACACACGCCGGGCGTCATCC
>NZ_JBWKZU010000140.1:0-1523 GCF_059424825.1 Acidovorax sp. GW101-11A03
CGAACTGGCGCAGCTGCTGCCCGCCGATGCCATGGAGCGGTTGCAGGAGGCCATCGACACCTTTGACTTCGACCAGGCGCTGGCGCAGCTGCAGCAGCTGCGCACGCACTGGATCGACGCGCCCACGGAGACCCCCGCATGAACCCCGCCCCCGACCTGCGGCCCCGCCTGCTGCTGGTGGATGACGAGCCCACCAACCTGCAGGTGCTGCGCCATATCCTGCAGGCCGACTACCGCCTGCTGTTTGCCACCGACGGTGAACGCGCGCTGCAGGTGGCGCGCGAGCAGCGGCCCGACCTGGTCCTGCTCGACATCATGATGCCGAACCTGGACGGCTATGCCGTGTGCCGCCTGCTCAAGGCCGACGCGGCCACGGCGGCCATCCCGGTGATCTTCATCACCGCGCTCACCGACAGCCAGGACGAAACCGCCGGGTTCGATGCGGGCGCGGTGGACTACATCACCAAACCCGTCAGCCCGCCCGTGGTGCGCGCGCGGGTGCGCACCCACCTGTCGCTGGTGCGGCTGGACGAGCTGCGCGAAACCCGCCTGCAGATCGTGTTGCGCCTGGGCCGCGCGGCCGAATACAAGGACAACGAAACCGGCATGCATGTGATCCGCATGAGCCACTTTGCCCAGCAGCTTGCGCTGGCCGCAGGCTGCAGCCCCGCCTGGGCCGAAGACCTGCTCAACGCCGCGCCCATGCACGACGTGGGCAAGATCGGCATTCCCGACGCCGTGCTGCGCAAGCCCGGCCCGCTGGATGCCGACGAATGGGCCACCATGCGCCGCCACCCCGAGATCGGCGCCGAGATCATTGGCGAACACCCCGCCGGGGTGCTGCAGCTGGCGCGCGAGATTGCGCTGGCCCACCACGAAAAGTGGGACGGCAGCGGCTACCCCCAGGGGCTGGCGGGCGAGGCCATCCCGTTGTCGGCACGCATCGTGGCCATTGCCGATGTGTTTGATGCCCTCACCACCCGCCGCCCCTACAAGGAGCCATGGCCCGTGCACGAGGCCATGGACCACATCACGGCGCAGGCGGGCAAGCACTTCGACCCGGCCCTGGTGCCGTTGTTTGTGCCGCTGCTGCCCGTGCTGCAAGAGGTCCGCGCCCGCTGGGCCGACTGACCCGGTGCAAGGGACGATGGCATGACCGCATGGACTTTGCAGCGCCGCCAGTTTGTTGTGGCGGGCGCTGCCGCCCTGGCCACGGCCGCCCTGGGCGGGTGTGAGCGCGCCGCGCCGCCTTTGCTGGGCGGCTTCACCGGCATCGACATAGCCCGGGGCCACCAGCTGCGCGACCTGCTGAAAAACGGCAGCCTGCCCGAGCCTTCCGTGGTGCGGCGCGCGCAGGTGGTCATTGCAGGCGGTGGCGTGGCCGGGCTGGCCGCAGCACGCGCGCTGCGGCTGGCGGGTGTGCACGACTTTGCCCTGCTGGAGCTGGAAGACACCCCCGGCGGCAACAGCCGGGGCACCCTGGTGGGCGGCCTGCCCTGCCCGCAGGGCGCGCACTACCTGCC
>NZ_JBWKZU010000141.1:0-1336 GCF_059424825.1 Acidovorax sp. GW101-11A03
GCGGGGGCCGGGGCAGGAGAGTTCGGAGGTGGTCATCGCACGGCTGCGCGAGCGGCTCAAGAACGAGCCCGGCGCGCGCCTGTTCATGTCGCCGCAGCGCGATGTGCGCATCGGCGGGCGGCAGAGCAGCGGCGCATCGTTCGACTACACGCTGCAGGCCGACGACATTGGCGACCTGCGCACCTGGGAGCCACGCATCCGCCAGGTGCTGAGCCAGCTGCCCGAGCTGGAGGACGTGAACAGCGATGTGCAGGACTACGGCCTGCAGACTTCGCTGGTCATCGACCGCGACGCTGTGGCACGCCTGGGCCTGACCATGGCGCAGATCGACGCCACGTTGAACGACGCCTTCGGCCAGCGCCAGGTGGGCGTGATCTACAACCCGCTCAACCAGTACCGCGTGGTGATGGAGGCCGAGCCGCGCTTTCTGCAAAGCCCCGAGACACTGCGCGGCTTCTTCTTTGTCAACAACCTGGGCCAGCCGATTCCGCTCACCGCGTTTGCGCGCATTACCACCACCAACACGCCGCTGTCGGTCAACCATGACCGGGGCACGCCAGCCAGCAGCATCAGCTTCAGCCTGGCGCCGGGCGTGTCGCTGTCGCAGGCGTCCGATGCCGTGCGCAATGCGGTGGCCGAGCTGGGCGTGCCGGTGTCGGTGCGGGGCTCGTTCAGCGGCACGGCGGGGGCGTTTCAGGATGCGCTGGCGGGCCAGCCGCTGCTGATCCTGGCGGCCATGGTCACCATCTACCTGGTGCTGGGCATGCTGTACGAGAGCCTGGTGCACCCGGTCACCATCCTGTCCACCCTGCCGTCGGCGGGCGTGGGGGCGCTGCTGGCGCTGATGCTGTTCAAGACCGAGTTCTCGCTCATTGCGCTCATCGGCGTGATCCTGCTGATCGGCATCGTCAAGAAAAACGCGATCCTGATGATCGACTTTGCCCTGACGCGGCAGCGCCAGCGGGGCGGGGCGCATGTGACGGCCGCGCAGGCCATCTACCGCGCCTGCAACCTGCGTCTGCGCCCCATCCTTATGACCACCGTGGCCGCCATCTTTGGCGCGCTGCCGCTGGCCCTGGGCCGGGGCGATGGCGCCGAGCTGCGCCAGCCGCTGGGCATTGCCATCGTGGGCGGCCTGCTGGTGAGCCAGCTGCTCACGCTCTACACCACGCCGGTCATGTATGTGGCGCTGGACCGGCTGCGCACGCGCGTGCTGCGCGCCGTGGGCCGCCGCCGCACGCAGGCGGGCGCCACGCCCGCCGCCCCGGCGGCCTTGCAAGGAAACGACGGATGACCTCTTCCACCTTTTCACGCCGAACCGCCTGGCCGGTGGCGC
>NZ_JBWKZU010000142.1:0-1305 GCF_059424825.1 Acidovorax sp. GW101-11A03
CTTTCTTTCGCGTCGCCTGTTCAGACCGGACACATGGGAAACAGGTGTGCGGAGACATAGGAAACACTTCGCCTTGGCAAACCCTGCCCAGGAGAAACCTATGCCCTGGCAACCGAGAGATCTCATGACCACCAAACGAGAGTTCGTGCAACTGGCACTGCATGACGGCGCCAACCGGCGCGAGTTGTGTCGTCGCTTCGGCATTTCTCCCAAGGCTGGCTACGCGCTGCTCAAGCGTTTTGCGAGCGAAGGCGAGAAAGCTTTCACCGAGCGCTCACGCCGTCCGCTGCACAGCCCCCGCCAGACCGCAGAGGTTTTGCAATCGGCCGCGCTGGAGCTGCGCAGGCAACACCCAGCCTGGGGCGCGCGCAAGATCTGCCGGCGGCTGCAGGATCTGGGCCATGAGCAGGTGCCGGCCCCCAGCACGGTCACGGACCTGTTGCGCCGCCATGGGCTGATCGCGCCAGCGGACAACGATACCCAAGGCGAATGGCAACGTTTCGAGCACGAACTGCCCAATGGCCTGTGGCAGATGGATTTCAAGGGCTACTTCGAGACGGCCGCAGGGCGTTGCTCGCCGCTGACCCTGCTGGACGATCACTCGCGCTTCGCATTGGCCACGACGGCTTGCAGCAAGACCGACGCTGCCACGGTCCAGACGCTGCTGCAGGGTGTCTTTGAGCGCTATGGAATGCCTGCGCGCATCAATTCCGACAACGGCTCGCCCTGGGGCTCACCCAGCGCCCCTGGTCACTTGAGTACCCTGGATGTCTGGCTGATCCGCCTGGGCGTGCGCAGCAGCCACAGCAGTCCGTACCATCCGCAGACCAACGGAAAGATCGAGCGCTTTCACCGCTCCTTGAAAGCCGAGGTGCTGCGAGGGCGGACCTTCGACAGCCTGGCCCAGGCGCAGGAGGCGATGCAGCGCTGGCGTGAGATCTACAACCACCACCGGCCTCACGAGGCACTGGCGATGCAGACACCGGTGCAGCACTACCGCATGAGTGCCCGGCCCATGCCAACGACCCTGGCGCCCATCGAGTACGCCGAGCGCGACCATGTGCTCACGGTGGGCTGGAATGGCTTTGTGAAATTCCGGGGACACAAGCTGCGGTTATCCAGTGCACTGCACAGACTGCCGGTCGCCTTGCGCCCGGACGATCTGCACGACGGGTGCTTTGACCTGTACTTCTGTCACCAGCGATTCATGCGTCTGGACATGAACGCTTTGACGGCTTCCAATTGAGGAGGTGTTACCCATGTTCCCGCACACCTGTTTCCCATGTGTCCGGTCTGAACAGGCGA
>NZ_JBWKZU010000143.1:0-1286 GCF_059424825.1 Acidovorax sp. GW101-11A03
AGGCTGCGCTGCGACGACAGCACCGTGGTCTGGGCATTCAGCACATTGAGGTAGCCCACGGTGCCCGCGCGGTACTGGTTCTCCACCACATCCAGCGCGCGCTGCGCAGCGGCGGTGGCCTCGCGCTGCAGTTGCTCCTCCTGCGCCAATGCAGCGGCGGCGGTGAGGTTGTCTTCCACCTCCTGCAGCGCCGTCAGCACTGTCTGGCGGTAGGCGGCCGTGACCTGCGCATGGTTGGCGCGGGCGGTCTCTACCGCTGCGCTGCGTGCGCCGCCATCAAAAATCGACGCCGCCAGCGCCGGCCCCAGCGACCAGAACAGGTTGGGCGCGCTGAACAGGTCGGCCAGGGGCGCGCCCCGGTAGCCGCCCGCCGCCGACAGCGTGAGCGCAGGGAAATACGCCGCGCGCGCCACGCCGACCTGCGCGTTGGCGGCGGCCACGCGGCGCTCGGCAGCAGCGATGTCGGGGCGACGCTGCAACAGATCGGACGGCAGGGCCTGGGGCACATCCGCCGGAGCGGGCAGCGCGGCCGTGGCCTCCAGCGCAAAGGCCGCAGGCGCCTGGCCCAGCAGGGCCGCCAGCGCATGCTCCAGCTGGCTGCGCGTGGTCTGCGCCTCCAGCAGCTGCACCTGGGTGGTCTTGTACTGCACCTCGGCCTGCGCCACATCGGCGCTGGACGCCACACCCGCCGCCTGGCGGTTGCGCGTCAGCTCCCAGCTCTTGTTGTAGGCCTTCAGCGTCTCGGCCAGCAGCGCGGCCTGGGCCTCGGCCGTGCGCAGCGAAAAATAGGTCTGCGCCACGGCCGCCTGCAGCGACAGGCGGGCCGCAGCCAGGTCGTCGGCACTGGCCTGGGCACTGGCCTGCGCGGCACCCACCCCAGCGGAGATGCGGCCCCACAGGTCCAGCTCCCAGCTGGCAGACAGGCCCAGCGAATGGCTGGTGCTGATGCGCGCGGTGCTGCTGCCGTCGGATAGTTGCGTGCCGCTGCGCGCGCGGCTGCTGCTGGCATTGGCGCCCACGGTGGGCAGTGCGGCAGCGCTGCTGCTGGCCACCGCTGCCTGGGCGGCGCGCAGGCGGGCGGCGCTTTGCGCCAACGTGGGGCTGTTGGCATCAGCCTGCTGCTGCAGGCGGTCCAGCACAGCATCGCCGTACACCGTCCACCAGGTGGGCGGTAGCGTGGAGGTCGCCTGGGGCTGTGCGGGCTTCCAGATGCCCTGGGCCTGGGCGGCGGCCTGCTCCTTGTAGGCCGCCGGGATGTCCATGCCGGGGCGCTCGTAGGGTGGCGT
>NZ_JBWKZU010000144.1:0-1068 GCF_059424825.1 Acidovorax sp. GW101-11A03
CGGCTTCGCGGGGGCATTACGCTCCTTGCAGACGCACCTGCCCCATACAAGCCATCAACTTGTGCCTCGCCATCCACAGGTTTGACAGCGCAAATAGAGTGACGAGCTGCGCCGTGTTCTTCTTGAGCCCCCGGTAGCGCACCTTCACGTACCCGAACTGCTGCTTGAGCACGCGGAACGGGTGCTCCACCTTGGCCCGGATGCTGGCCTTGGTGCGCTCCAGTTGATCGATCAGCGCCTCAAGAGGCTTGTCCTTGTCCAACTCCCGGCGCAATCCTGGACGCATGGCTACGTGCCAGCGCACGGTTGGCTTGGCATCAGGCCGTTTGTGCACGCCTTGGTAGCCCGCATCTCCAAATGCGTCTGTCTCCTGCCCGTGCAATAGGCTGTTGGCTTCGATCACATCACCCACGTTGCCGCCAGTGCCTCGCACCGTGTGCACCAGGCCCGAGTCCGCATCCACGCCAATGTGGGCTTTCATACCGAAGTACCACTGGTTGCCCTTCTTGCTTTGGTGCATCTCGGGGTCGCGCTCGCCGCTTTGGTTCTTGGTGGAAGTGGGCGCAGCAATCAGCGTGGCATCCACCACAGTGCCCGCTTTGAGCTGCAACCCTTTAGCTTGCAGGAGTGCATTGACGGTGGCCAGGATCTGATCGGCCAGCTTGTGGCGTTCCAGAAGGTGCCTAAAGCGCAGGATGCTCGATTCACTGGGGATGTGCTCGTCCCAGTGGGACAGGCCTGCAAAGTCCCGAAAGGCAGGCACATCGTGCAGCGCTTCTTCCATGGCGGGATCGCTGAGCTTGAACCATTGCTGCATAAAGTGGATGCGCAGCAGGGTCTGCACTGCAAAGGGCTGCTGACCCCGGCGTCCGGCTTCGGGCGCGTACGGCTCTATGAGCGAGACCAGTTCAGTCCAGGGCACTACCAACTCCATGGCGTCCAGGAACTCGCGCTTGCGGGTGCGCTTGACTGTGTTGCTCAGGCCCAGGCTGCTTTGCTTCATGCGACTATTGTCTGGGCTTCAAGCTTGCTCAATCACATCGCAGCGGTATTCGTGCAGAGAATCCC
>NZ_JBWKZU010000145.1:0-1065 GCF_059424825.1 Acidovorax sp. GW101-11A03
GTATGACCTTGTCCCAGACCCTGCGCCAGGCGCCCACGACAGTGGGGAACTTCTGGCCCCAGGGCCCGGCTTCAAACGCAGTCAGCTCGGCCTCAGCGGCCTCGGCGCTCACCGCCGTGTAGATCGGCTTGATGGCCGTGGCCAGGCTCTTGCGGTCCTTCCATGACGCAAAGTCCAGGCTGCCCCGGATCAGATGCACGATGCAGGTCTGCAGCGTCGTGGCCGGGAACACTGCGCCCAGCGCCTCTGGCATGCCCTTGAGCCCGTCGGTGACGGCGATCAGGATGTCATGGACTCCGCGCGTCTTCAGGTCGTTGAAGACCTTCATCCAGAACTTGGCTCCCTCGGTGTTTTCGATCCAGATGCCCAGGATGTCGCGGCTGCCATCGGGTAGTACGCCCAGGGCCAGATAAACGGCCTTGGAGCGAACCACGGCTTCCTCGCGGATCTTGACCCGCAGCGCGTCAAAGAACACGACCGGGTACATCGACTCCAGCGGGCGACTCTGCCAGGCCGTGACCTCGCTCATCACGGCGTCAGTGACGCTGCTGATGAGGTCGGGCGAGACGTCCACCGAGTACATCTCGGAAAGAAAGCCCTGGATCTCGCGCACCGTCATGCCGCGCGCGTACATGGCGATGATCTTGTCATCAAAGCCCGTAAAGCGGCGCTCATGCTTGCCAATTAGTTGCGGCTCGAAGGTGCCCTCGCGATCGCGGGGGACGTCGATGCGCAAAGCGCCGACATCGGTGAGAACGGTCTTGGCGCTCTTGCCATTGCGGTGATTGGTGGCAGCCCCTTCGGGTTTGGCCTGACCGGGCGCGTAGCCCAGGTGGTGACTCATCTCGGCGCCCAGTGCGCGCTCCAATACGGCCTTCTTGAACTGCTGGAAGATGCCCTCAAGCTCGGCTGGCGTCACCGGCCCGGGGATCAGTTGCTCAAGCGCTGCGGCTGAGAATTGCGGCTGCGCCGCCTTGTCCGCTGCTGAGGTTGTCTTCGTCTTGCGTGGCATTCATGCTCCTTGTTGACATGCTATGCCTCACACACAAAACATCTGACAGGCTC
>NZ_JBWKZU010000146.1:0-1035 GCF_059424825.1 Acidovorax sp. GW101-11A03
GTAGTCTCGTGCACGACGATGTCATGCGAGAGGCTCGTAAAGATAAAAGGCCTCGCAGGCTCCTGATCGGCCCTGAAGTAGCCGAACATCAACGCGCGGTCTTCACGGGAGTAGAACGCGTTGGCATCTACAAATGCGTGCGGGGCAACATGGAGTTGGTGACCGTCGAAACCCCAATGCACCCGCCGTCCCAGCGCGTACTCAAAACGCGCCAGCGTTCGCATCACCAACGCATAGACGTTCTGCCCGTGAAACGCCGGATTGGCTAGCAATTGGTCTTCCGCCTTTTTGCGGAGCTTGTTCCCAGGAGGTGGAAGCTCGGCCGCAAAAATGTCCTCTAGCCTGCCTTCCGCATCCTCTTGGTATGCGTGGGCCTTGTACAGAACACCGGCCTCAGCATCAAAGTCAACGACCTTGACCCGGTATCCCGTGGGCCCGAGGGCAAGCCGTTCTGCTGGGACATCTACAGTCGCAAATACCCGCTCTCCTGAGGGCCCCCTCACTCCCGGATCTTGGGCCAACACTAAGAACGACTGCTTGCCTGGCTTGATCATCGTCACGGCTGGGCTCCTCTAGAATGCGCGACCTCATGAGGTCGCAATTCCACCTGGAAAGATCGGATCAAACCGCCGCGAGGAGCTCGGGTGCGTATGAACGAAGGCGCGCTTCAACGAGTGCCCCTCCGTGGCGTTGGAGAACAGTCATTTCATCGCCGTTCAACCGCTTCAGGTTGGTGCTGATCGAGGATGCAAAGGTGGCATCTCCCGGGTTGGCTTGCCCCTCGACGCTATCGATAGAGAACCACAGTGGCTTTGGCCCCTTACCCGCCAAGTGCCGATGCTGCATGCGATCGAACTGCAGCCCTCTCACTTGCTCCATCAGAATGTCCAGAGCAGCTTTGAGGACCATGGCTCCAGCCTCTGTCGGCTCTGAGGTATTGGTGAACGGCTTTCCGCCGTCACTGGTGATCAAATAGTCGAGCTTATTTCGGTCGACACGCAGACCAGGATTGATGCCTAGGTTGTCATAGACACC
>NZ_JBWKZU010000147.1:0-1001 GCF_059424825.1 Acidovorax sp. GW101-11A03
CCAGTCACGTCGGTCGTGCGGAAGTAGAACTGAGGACGGTAGTTGTTGAAGAAAGGCGTGTGACGGCCACCTTCGTCCTTGGACAGAACGTACACCTCAGCCGTGAAGTGGGTGTGGGGCTTGATCGAGCCGGGCTTGCACAGCACTTGGCCGCGCTCCACGTCTTCGCGCTTGGTACCGCGCAGCAGCAGGCCGACGTTGTCGCCAGCTTGGCCTTGGTCCAGCAGCTTGCGGAACATTTCCACGCCGGTGCAGGTCGTCTTTTGCGTGTCGCGGATACCCACGATTTCGATTTCTTCGCCGACCTTGATGATGCCGCGTTCCACGCGACCGGTCACCACGGTGCCACGGCCGGAGATGGAGAACACGTCTTCCACGGGCATCAGGAAGGCACCGTCCACAGCGCGCTCGGGCGTGGGGATGTAGGTGTCCAGGGCTTCGGCCAGCTTCATGATGGCTTCTTCACCCAGCTTGCCCTTGTCGCCTTCCAGGGCGAGCTTGGCAGAGCCACGGATGATGGGGGTGTCGTCGCCTGGGAAGTCGTACTTGTCCAGGAGTTCGCGCACTTCCATTTCGACGAGTTCCAGCAGTTCTTCGTCGTCCACCATGTCGCACTTGTTCAGGAACACGATGATGTAAGGCACGCCCACTTGGCGGGCCAGCAGGATGTGCTCGCGGGTCTGGGGCATGGGGCCGTCAGCAGCGGAGCACACCAGGATAGCGCCGTCCATCTGGGCTGCGCCGGTGATCATGTTCTTCACATAGTCGGCGTGGCCGGGGCAGTCCACGTGGGCGTAGTGGCGGTTGGCCGTTTCGTATTCCACGTGGGCGGTGTTGATCGTGATACCGCGGGCCTTTTCTTCGGGTGCAGCGTCGATCTGGTCGTAGGCCTTGGCTTCGCCGCCGAACTTGGAGGACAGCACCGTGGCGATGGCTGCCGTCAGCGTCGTCTTGCCATGGTCCACGTGACCGATCGTGCCCACGTTCACGTGGGGCTTGGT
>NZ_JBWKZU010000148.1:0-838 GCF_059424825.1 Acidovorax sp. GW101-11A03
TGCAAAACGCCGCCACCCAGGCAGAAACCGTGGCCGAGAAACTCCTGGCCAACCTGAACCAGCCCTTCGACCTGGACGGCGCACAGCACTACAGCACCCCCAGCATCGGCATCACCCTGTTTGGCGACGAACGCCTCACCGTGGACGAACTCCTCAAACGCGCCGACCTGGCCATGTACCAGGCCAAAGCCGCAGGGCGCAACACCCAGCGCTTCTTCGACCCCGACATGCAGGCGGCAGTGAATGCCCGCTCCAACCTCGAAGCCGACCTGCGCCAGGGCCTGGCCCGGGGCGAGTTGCTCGTGCACTACCAGCCCGTGGTAGACCACCACGCCCGCCTCATGGGCGCAGAAGCCCTGGTGCGCTGGCGCCACCCCCAGCGCGGCATGATCAGCCCCGGCGACTTCATCCCCCTGGCAGAACAGACCGGCCTCATCCTCCCCCTGGGCCAATACGTCCTCCAGACCGCCTGCGAACAACTGCAGCGTTGGAGCCAGCACGACAACACCGCCCACCTGTCCATCTCCGTCAACGTCAGCGCCCGCCAATTCCGCCAGCCCGGCTTCGTGGCCGAAGTGCTGCAAACCCTCAAGAACCACAACGCCGACCCGCGCAAACTCAAACTCGAACTCACCGAAAGCCTGCTCTTGGGAGACATCGAAGACACCATCGCCCGCATGGTGCAGCTCAAGAGCGAAGGCGTGGGCTTTGCGCTCGATGACTTTGGCACCGGCTACTCCAGCCTGAGTTACCTCAAGCGCCTGCCGCTGGACCAGGTGAAGATCGACCAGAGCTTCGTGCGGGACGTGCTCTCGGACCCGAACGACGCGGCGATCGT
>NZ_JBWKZU010000149.1:0-809 GCF_059424825.1 Acidovorax sp. GW101-11A03
GGCAGGAACACGCTGGCCCAGCGGGGCGAGGGTGGCTGGCCCTGGGCAATCGCGCGCAGGTCGGCAAGGTAAGTGGCCAAGTCGGCCAGGCGGGTAGCGGGTGTGGCATCGCCTTCGTCCGCGATGTCGTCGGCCGTGCGGGCAAAGGCGTAGATGGCGGCGATGGGCTGGCGCAGGTGGGGCGGGCACAGCAACGAGGCGACGGGGAAGTTCTCGTAGTGCGTCACGGGTGCGGCCAGGACCGTGGAGGGCGCAGGCGCGGTGGAGGCACTGGCCGGAGCCGCAGCAGGTGCAGCTGCCGGGGGTGTTGGGCTGTAGGGGTTGGAGGGGCTGTGGCGGTTGTTCACACCCCGGATTGTCGCTTGACAAGGTGGGGGCGCTTCTCATAGATTACTAACCGGTCAGTCAGTAATCAAGAGCAATTCTTTTCAGGGACAAGGAGACTGGCCCCCATCCCGTTGCAGTGCAGGTCGCGAGGCCCGTGCTGCGCGTGCTGTCCGTCGCTTCTTCCTTGTGGCCCTTTTTAATCACCGGATTTCCCATGCGCACACCCTCCGCTTTGCGGCCCCTCCAACGGCAACCCCGGTTCTTGCTGGTGCTGGCCACCGCCTCTTTGCTGGCCGCCTGTTCGCGCCCCGCACCGCCCGAGGAGCCTGTGCGCTCCGTCAAACTGCTTACGGTGGGCGTGGGTGCGCTGCAGTCCAGCCTGGAGTATTCGGGCGAGGTGCGGGCGCGGGTCGAGTCGCGCCTGGGCTTTCGGGTGGCGGGCAAGATCGTCAAGCGCCAGGCCGAACTGGGCCAGCATGTGA
>NZ_JBWKZU010000150.1:0-749 GCF_059424825.1 Acidovorax sp. GW101-11A03
CCAACTACCCAAAGCGGGTGCTGTTTTAGTTCGGGCGTCGCTACGGCACAGCCAGAACCGATTCGTGAAGAGCGTCCTTAGCTTGCATCAGCCATGCAGATGACGTGGAGTGGCTCCGATCAAACTGGTCCTGATATGTGATGATGAATCCGAAATCGGCCTGTGTAACCCAACGCTCGAGGTGCTTTGGATACTGGTGCGAGTCGATCTTCAACCTGATGCCTACGGGTTCATCAGACCCGGCAAGGTCTTCGTGCAGTTGGCGTAGCGTGTAGCTGACGTTCTCTTCGATTTGAGTCTCGGTGTCGAGCAAGTCGCAGAGCAAGCCCGTCAAGGCTTCCTCCTGCCATGGGCGCTTCCTTGTCAGGCGGCGGGCAATTGCTTCGTCTAGTGCGTCGAAGTGGCGCAAGAGAAGTCGGATGGCGCGAGGTGAGAGCATGGTTGTTTGAGGTGCCTAACGAACGAAAGGGACTTCCCCGTCCCGAGTGAACTGCGCAGTTGCGGGATAAGGTATCCAGGTGCCACGATGGGAAGTTCAATCTCTCATCAATTCACTCGTTTGTTGGAAGGGGTAGTCCATGACTGACATTGTCACTATCGGAGTCGATCTGGCAAAGAACGTCTTTGTTGTACATGGCGTTAGTGCCACAGGCAAGCTGAATCGTCTACATGGAGCCTGTCAGATGTTTTGTGTGTGAGGCATAGCATGTCAACAAGGAGCATGAATGCCACGCAAGACGAAGACAACC
>NZ_JBWKZU010000151.1:0-675 GCF_059424825.1 Acidovorax sp. GW101-11A03
GACGGGCAGGAGGTGGGCCATGCGTGAGACCTCCATCGATGTACAGGCCCAACTGAAGGCGCTGCGGCTCAACGGCATGGCCACGGCCTGGGCCGATCTGACGGAGCAAGGCGGCGATACGACCCTGGCCGCATCACGCTGGCTGGTGGAGCACCTGCTGCAGGCTGAAGATGCTGATCGGGCGATGCGTTCCATCGCCCACCAGATGAAGGCGGCACGCTTCCCGATGCACCGCGACCTGGCTGGGTTCGACTTCACCGTCGCGCCGGTCGATCGCGCGTTGATCCAGAAACTGGCGGACCTCTCGTTCACGCAGGATGCGCAGAACGTGGTGCTAGTCGGCGGCCCAGGCACCGGCAAAACCCACCTGGCCACGGCGCTGGGAATTGCTGGGCTCACCCGGCACGCCAAGCGAGTGCGGTTCTACTCCACGGTCGATCTGGTCAATGCCCTGGAGCATGAGAAGAGCCAGGGCCGTGCCGGACGCATCGCCATGAGTCTGGTGCGCATGGATCTGGTCGTGCTCGACGAGTTAGGTTACTTGCCCTTCAGCCAGGCCGGTGGTGCCTTGTTGTTCCACCTTCTGTCCAAGCTTTACGAGCACACCAGCGTGATGATCACCACTAACCTGACGTTCGCGGAGTGGTCCACGGTGTTCGGCGACGCCAAGATGAC
>NZ_JBWKZU010000152.1:0-668 GCF_059424825.1 Acidovorax sp. GW101-11A03
AACTTCCGCCCCAAGACCTATATCGAGCGCCTGGAGTGGCTCGCCCCCTACGGCGCCAGTGCCCTGTTTGCCGCCGGTGGCACGGGCGAGTACTTTTCCCTCTCGGGCCCCGAGTACAGCGAAGTCATCAAGACCGCCGTGGACACCTGCCGGGGCAAGGTGCCCATCATTGCCGGTGCCGGTGGCCCCACCCGCACGGCCATTGCCCATGCGCAAGAGGCCGAGCGCCTGGGCGCCCACGGCATCCTGCTCTTGCCGCACTACCTGACCGAAGCGGGCCAGGAGGGCCTGATCGAGCATGTGGCCCAGGTCTGTAGCAGCGTGAAGTTCGGCGTGATCGTCTACAACCGCGACCGCACCAAGCTCACGGCCGAGTCCCTGGCCATCCTGGCCGAGCGCTGCCCCAACCTGATCGGCTTCAAGGACGGGGTCGGCAACATCGAGACCATGTCTTCCATCTACATGAAGCTGGGCGACCGCTTCTCGTACCTGGGTGGCCTGCCCACGGCCGAGGTCTATGCAGCGGCCTACAAGGCGCTGGGCACGCCGGTGTATTCGTCGGCGGTGTTCAACTTCATCCCGAAGACGGCGATGGAGTTTTACAAGGCGGTGGCGGCCGACGACATGGCCACCCAGCACCGGCTGCTCAAGGAGTTCTTCATGCCGTA
>NZ_JBWKZU010000153.1:0-614 GCF_059424825.1 Acidovorax sp. GW101-11A03
GGATATGGACGGCACCTTTCTGGACGATAATAAGCAGTACAACGTTCAGCGATTTTCACGTCAGTATGCGCTGCTGAAGCAGAAGGGCATCCGTTTTGTGGTGGCCAGTGGTAATCAGTATTACCAGCTGCAGCGCTATTTTCCCGACATCAAAGATGAGATCGCTTTCGTGGCAGAAAATGGCGCCTGGGTCTCTGACAGCAATGAAGAGATTTTCTGCGGTGAGTTAGCGCAGGAGAAGGTGCATAAGATCCTCGATATTCTGGCGCATGAACCGGACATCGCGGTGGTGGTGTGCGGACGAAATGGTGCTTATATGCATTCTTCCGCCTCTGAAGAGGTGATGGACCAGCTGGCAAACCACTATCACCGTCTGGAAAAGCGCGATGACCTGTATGCCATTGACGACACTATCTTCAAGTTCTCGCTGAAGCTGGAACATGAAGGGGTGGAAGCACTGCTGCAACGCCTGCATGCGCGTCTGGGCGAGCTGGAAAATATCATGCATCCGGTTTCCAGCGGCTTTGGTTTTATTGACCTCATCATTCCCGGCTGCCATAAAGCCCACGGCATCGCGCTGCTGCAGGAAAATTGGGGCATCAGTGATTGTGAAG
>NZ_JBWKZU010000154.1:0-566 GCF_059424825.1 Acidovorax sp. GW101-11A03
CGCAGGCGCATCTGGATCGAAGCCGCGACCCGTCGCTTCGGCTCGTTCATCGAACTCAATGCCTGGCTGAGCGAGCGGTGTCGTTCGGTGTGGAGCGACACCACGCATCCGATCCACCGACAGTTCACCGTGGCCGAGATGTGGGAGTTGGAGAAGCCTCACCTCATGTCCATGCCGGCCCCCTTCAACGGCTATGTCGAGCGGCTGGCCCGGGTCAGCAGCACCTGCCTGGTGGCCGCCGCGCGCAACCGTTACTCCGTGCCGTGCGAGTGGGCCGGCCACATCGTCAGCACCCGCGTCTATCCCGAACGAATCGATGTGGCGGCCGCAGATGCCGTCGTAGCCAGCCATGCCCGGCTGCCGGGCAGTGGCCAGACCAGCTACGACTGGCAGCACTACATCGACCTGGTGCAGCGCAAACCGGGCGCATTGCGCAATGGCACGCCGTTCCTGGACCTTCCGGCGCCGTTGCTGCGTTTGCGCCAGTCTCTGCTCAGGCACCCTGGAGGAGACCGGGTCATGGCACAGGTGCTGGCCGTGGTGCCGCAGGCCGGGCTGGAAGCGGT
>NZ_JBWKZU010000155.1:0-561 GCF_059424825.1 Acidovorax sp. GW101-11A03
GAGTATGAAGCCAAAGGATATGTGGTGCCTCCAACTCAGAAAGATATAGAAAACTTTAACTATGGTCGAACTAAGGATTCTCAGTTAACCCCTTATACTATTAAAGATGTATATGGTGTATTTATTTCCTATTTTCAGGCTGAGTCGCTCCGGCAAGATTTTTTTAACAACGTCTATCTGCCTTCTTTGAGTGAGGAGGAGCGCCAAGGGGCGCAAGATGGATTGTACTCAGGCTTTTCCACAAGGTTGAGCATCACTCTGCCAGGCAAGGATTTTGCTGATCGTTATTCCATTACTGCGCGCAGTGACAGTCCTGCTCAATCTGTAGAGTGGGTTCACCAATATGTAGCTCGTGCCAGTGATCTGGCAAAGCAGGAGCTATTGGCCAACGTAAGGCGTGAGGCTGAGGTGGGGGCGCGAAACGTCGAGCAGCAGATTGCAGCATTGCGTGATGTTAGCCAGAAAGAGCGGGAGGACTCTATTGTTAGGCTTCAGGAGGCATTACAAGTTGCGGAAGCATTGGGGCTTGAAAAGCCGTTGATCATAACAGGAAACTCGGCC
>NZ_JBWKZU010000156.1:0-517 GCF_059424825.1 Acidovorax sp. GW101-11A03
GCTTCTAATGGAACCAGCTTCAGCCCCTGGTCAATGTTCGACTGGCACTGCTGATCACGATTGCACTGGCGCTAACAGTGCATACCCATCATGCCTCCCATGCCCGAGTTTCCAGAGGCTGCAGGTGCGGCAGGTTTGGCCTGTGCCCCTTGCTGCATCATCCCCATGCCCATGCCACCAGAACTACCCGCGCCCATCATGGCCATGCCGGATTGCATGAGCTTCATGTGCTCATCCATCAGCGCGGATCGTTCGGCGGGAGTCTTGGCCACCTGCATTTTTTTGTGCATTTCCTGCATCGCCTTCATCTGGCGATCAAAGGCGTCCGGTGTTGGCGGGGTAGTAGCTGCCGGGGCGGACTGGGCGGCTACGCCACCGCTCTGCGCATCACCGGGGTGGTGGCCTGCGTGTTCGTCCGCAGGTTTTGGAGATTGCGCGATGGCACAGCCCGCCACGAAAAGGGTTGTCAACAGCCCAGCGACGATATTCAGACGCATGATGGTCTCCTTGTTGGTTC